>DASRJN010000258.1:0-6256 GCA_035649455.1 Acidimicrobiales bacterium | reverse complement strand
GCGCTGCTTGGGCGGGAGCTCCCGCACCGCCCCCCACAGCTCCGCATCGGCGAGGCCGTCGGGGTCGGAGGTCCCGACCTCGGGCGGCTCGGCCACCGGGATGGCCCGGCGGGCGGCCCGGCGAGCGTGGTCGACCACCTTCCGGTGGGCGATCGTGAACAGCCAGCCACGCAGGTTGTCGGCGTGCTGCAGGCCCGGGTAGGCCCGCAGCGCCGAGATCACGGTCTCCTGGAAGCAGTCGGCCCCGTCGTGGGGCCCGACCGATGCCGCCAGGAACCGGTGCAGGTCGGCCGCGTGCTCGTCGAGCAGGCTCTGGAAGGGGGGCAGCGTCACCGCCAAGACAACGCTCCCCGCGGCGGCCGTGTGAGATCGCTCAGCCGGAGAGTGCCTTGAGCAGGTTGGTGGGGGTGTCCTTGGGGCTGATCTTGGGCCAGGCCGCCTCGAGGACCCCGTTCTCGTCGATCAGGTACGCCGAGCGGATGATGCCCATGTACTTGCGGCCGTACATGGAGCGCTCGCCCCAGGACCCGTACGCCTCGGCCACGCTGTGGTCCTCGTCGGCCAGCAGCGGGAACCCCAGGCTGTACTTGTCGTCGAAGCGCTTCTGCTTGGCGGGCTTGTCGGGGCTGATCCCCACCACCACCGTGTCCCCGATGTCCCCCAGGATGTCCCGCAGGCCGCACGCCTGGGTGGTGCACCCCGGGGTGTCGGCCTTCGGATAGAAGTACACGAGGTGCTTCGCCTTGCGGTCCGCGAGGGAGTCCGCCAGGTGGAACGGCTCGCCGTTCTGGTCGGACAGAGTGAAATCGGGAGCCTTGTCGCCGGCCTTGAGCATGCCGCCGACCCTACCGCCCGCAGAATGGCGCTACGCGGTGTTGATCATGGCGTCGGCGGCCATGGTGAAGTACTCGAGCATGCGGGCCTCGACCACCGGGTGCACGTCGCGTTCGACCACCAGCGAGTCGAGGGCGGCGGTCATGTGGCGCAACCACGCGTCGCGCTGGGCGTCGCCGATGACGAAGTGGGCGTGGCGCATGCGGAGGCGGGGGTGGCCACGCTCGTCGGAATAGGTGGTGGGGCCGCCCCAGTACTGGCCCAGGAAGAGGGCCAGGTGGCGTTGGGGGTCCGTGAGGTCTTCGGGGTACAGCTTCCGCAGCAGCATGTCGAGGGCGACCCGGCGGTAGAAGCGCTCCACCAGCTCGTCGAAGAACGGCTGGCCGCCCACCGCGTCGTAGATGTTGACCACCGGGACGGCCTCGCCCGAGGCGTTCCGCTGGCCGCCGACCGGGATGGTGCGGCGCGGACCGCCGTGCGGGTCGTCGCCGGCTCGGGGCTCGCTCACCGGCCGCCCCCGGCCGCGCCGCCGTCCCGGCGGAAGCCGTGGCCGAAGAACCCGCCCCTGGGCCGAGCGTGGGCGTGGTAGTGGTCCGGGATGTTGCGCATGTTGTCGTCGACGTAGTGCCCGTCGAAGATCGTGTCGGCGACCGCAGCCAGCCGCCCCATCATGTGGGTGTGGTCGGCGTCGGAGACGTCGGTGCCGTGCCAGCGCCACACGACCATGGGGGTGGCGCAGATCTCGCAGTCCGCGATCCAGCACACGTCGTCCTCGTGGTACCAGGGCGTGATGCGCTCGGCCGCGCACAGCACGCACGCGTCGTCTTGTTCACCGGGGGGCACCGGCCGAGCGTACCGGCCCGGCGCCCACCCTCCGACCGGCCGCCCGGGCCGGCCCCGGCATCGGCCGGCCACGGATGGCACCCCCTTCGGGGCGGGTACGGTCGGCGGCCATGGCTCCCCGCTCGGCCGGATCCGGCTACCTGGCGCTGCCCGACGAACGCGAGGGCCCCGGCGTGCTGGTCCTCCACGCGTGGTGGGGGCTCACGCCGTTCTTCAAAGGCGTGTGCGACCGGTTGGCCGAGGAGGGGTTCGTGGCCCTGGCGCCCGACCTGTGCCAAGGCCGCACGGTGGACGAGCCCGCCGAGGCCGAGGCGATGCTGGCCGAGGCCGACATGGACGCCACCCTCGACCTGGTGCGGTCCAGCCTCATCACCCTGCGCAGCCTGCCCGCCACCCCCGACGCCCCCGTGGGCACGCTGGGGTTCTCCATGGGCGCGTCCTGGGCGCTGTGGCTCGCCAGCCGCACCCCCGAGCTGGTGGCGGCCACCGTCGTGTTCTACGGGACCCAGAGCGTGGACATGTCCCCCGCCGAGTCGGCCTTCCTCGGCCACTTCGCCGAGACCGACCCCTACGTCGATGCCGACGAGCTCACGCTGCTGGAGGCCGACCTCCACGTGCTGGACAAGGACGTGACCTTCCACCACTACCCTGGCACCGGCCACTGGTTCTTCGAGGCCGACCGGCCCGCCTACGACGAGCCGGCCGCCACCCTGGCCTGGGCGCGCACGCTGGCGTTCCTGCGGGCCCGTCTCGACGGGTTCCGCGCCGCCGAGTGACCCTCGGACCGCCCGGGGACTCCGGCGGTCAGAGGAGGTTGTCGAGCGGCAGCAGGCGGGTGATGTCGCCCTCGACCCGAACACGGCCGTCGATCACGGCCCGATACCAGGCGGTGCGTCCCGCCACCAGGTCGGTCCAGGTGTGGGCGTCGAGGTCGAGGGTGATGTCGGCCACCTCGGGCCCCTCGATGGGCCGCAGCATGCGGTACTTCACCGCGCCGATCCCGAAGGTGAGCAGCCAGTCGCCCTCGGCCACGCCGCTGACCCGCAACCGGATGCGGGTGGGCGTGACGCAGGTGAGCTTGGAGTGGTCCACCATGCTGGTGAACACAGCCAGGACCGGTTCGGGCGGGATGACGTCGACGGTGCGCAGCGAGTCCCGCAACACCTTGAGCGGGTCGCGGGAGTCCGCGCCTCTGAGCTCGCCGGCCGCCAGCTCTCCGCCCTCGGTCGCCGAGTCGGTGTACTGCTCGTAGCGGAGGATGCCCAGCGTCTCGAAGTCGTCCCGCACCCGCGGCGTGAGCAGGCCCAGCTTGCGGAGGTTGGGCACGACCTTGGAGAACACCACCGAGCGGAACGCCTGCGACTCGGCCGATTCCAGGAATCGGGCTGTGGCCACGGTGGTGTCGAGCCCGAAGTGCTCCCACACCTCGACCGGCAGCAGCCGGTCGCGCAGCAGGGCACACGACTCGACCACGAAGTCCTCGCGCTCCCGCAGGTCGACGGGGTCCATCTCGTCGTAGAGGCCCTGCAGGGACAGCACCCCGAACGCCACGTGGCGGGCTTCGTCCCGGCGGATCAGGTCGGTGAGCCTGGCGATCAGCGGGTTGGCGGTCAGCGATCCACCCACGCTGAACGCGGCCAGGGCGACGCCCTCCACCAGGATCTGCATACCCAAGTAGGTGAGGTCGACGTGCGGGTGGCTCATGACCTGGCCCAGCAGCTCCGCCAGGGGCGGGCGGCACGGGTAGGTGATGCCGATCTTGCCCAGGTAGCGCTGGTACGCCTCGACGTGACGGGCCTCGTCGCCCACCTGCACGGCGGCGAACAGCTTGTCGTCCAGGGACTCGGCGGCGGCGCAGATCTTGGCCGCGGCCAGGAGGGCGCCCTGCTCGCCGTGCATGAACTGGCTGATGAGCCAGCCGTGCTGCTGGGCCGCGAACTCGCGGCGCAGGACGCGGTCGGCCGCCAGGCGCTCCGTCAGGGGGCCTCCCACCTGGCTCCAGTCGATGCCGCCCCGGGCTTCGGGTGGCCCCTCGGCCCCGGGATCGACGTCCACCATCCAGTCGAGGTCGACCGCCGCGTTCCACTGGCCCGCCTTGGCCCGCTCGTACAGCCGGGCCACCGGCGGGCTGGCCTGGTCATAGCTCCACACGAAGCTGGCGGGCAGCCCCATGTCCACCTGGTCGATGCTGCTGGTGGTCATCACCGGGACGGCGCCCGCGAGCTCACGGCGCGGCCTACCGCCACGATCGCGTGCAGTTCCGCCTTGTGCTCCGCACTGACCGTCGGCACGGCGCCCCCCCAACCAAACCAAGCGCTCGTTTTCTATGCCCGGAGGGGCGGACCGTCAAGGCGGAAAACCACGCTCAGTCGTCTGGCCAGCACTCGTCGATCGCGTGTTGGAAGTCCGCGGCCGTGGACTCGTCGTCCGAGGTGATCACCGCCATCGTGGCCGTCCGCACCGCACAGTTCCCTACCCCGAAGGCCACGTCGTGGTCGTAGCCCGCGTCCTCGGCGTGGGCCATGACGAACGACCGGGCGGCTACGGCCCCCAGCACGTCGAGCGACCGGGTGCTCCCCGGCGCCGCGCCGGCGCCCGGATCGGGCGAGCACGACTCCAGCACGATCTGGTCGCCCTCGGCCGCCACGCTGGTCACCGAGGCGGGCCCCGTGGCCGCCCAGGCGTCGAGCGCCTGATGCAGCTCCTCGGTGTCGGCCGGCGTGTCGCCCACCAGCCGGGCGCTCAGGCACGTGCGCCCGTCGAGCTTGTAGGCCACGGCCGAGTCGCCACCCCAGCCGTCCACCGCGTCGAGCGCCTGGAAGGCGTCGATGCGCTCGGCCAGCGCCACCAGCAGGGTGGTGGCTCCCAGCTCCCCCGCCCGGCCCAAGCGGTCACCGCCGTCGGGTATGTCGGGCGCGTCCACGTCCACCGCCTCGTCTCCGGCGAACAGGGCCCGGGGGTCGATGAGCTGCTCCGACGTCACGGGCGGGTCCTCGAAGGCCCGGTCCACCTCGTCGTTGCCGCCGGACAGCGCCAGCAGGGTGACCAGCGGCTCGCCGAAAGCGTAGGGCGCAGCGAACTGAGCCTGGAGGGCGCCCGGGACCGCGGCCAGGTCTTCCTCGCTGGCGTCGCCCGCCGACATGTTGTCGTTCCAGTACGCGTCCTGGTCGGCCGCGGACAGGGTGTCGACCCAGGCCGTCTCGATGCGCATGGCGTCGCCCTCGACGATGGCGGCCTGGGCCTCGTAGGCCCCGGCGGTGTTCGTCGGAGGCGGCTGCTCGAGGTCGAAGTGCTGGTCCTGGAGCACGTGGGTCAGCTCATGGACCAGGGTGCCGCGCAGCGCGGGTGTGAGGTCGTCGCCTCGCACCACGACGCGCTCGCGCGTGGGGTCGTAGAAGGCGAGCGTCCCGCTGTCGGTGAGGTCGTTGCCCGCCTCCAGCAGGTCGAGGTCGGCGGGCACGAGCCCGAGGGCGACCAGCGTGGCCGAGTCCTCCTCCATGGCGGTGCGGTCGGCGTCGGTCACGGTGGACTCGTCGATGCGGGTCTCGGAGGAGTACTCCTCGTCGCTGAGGAACTCGACCGGCACGGGGTGGTCGAAGTCGAGGCCCCGCTCGGACTCGACGAAGTCGACCAGGTCGGACACCCGCGAGTCCCACTCGTCGGGATACGGGTCGGCGGCGGTGAGCACCACGGCTCCGATGGCGACCAGCCCGATCACGGCCACGACGGCGACCGCGATGATCGGGCCCTTGCGGCGGCGGGGAGCCGACGGCGGTCCCTGGTACCACGGGACCCCGTACCCGGGAGGCGCCCCGTACCCGGGAGGCCCGGGCTGGTACCCGGCCGGCGCGGCCGGCGGCGCATAGGCGTTCGAGGGACCCCAGCCGCCCGGCGGCCCATACGCCCCGGGCGTGCCGTACGGTCCCGGCGGCGGTCCGCCCGCGGGCGGAGGCCCATAGCCAGGGGGCGGACCGCCACCAGGCGGAACGCCATAGGCCCCGGACGCCTGGCCCCCGGCCGAGGGCCCGTACGCGCCGGATGCCGGGCCACCACCAGGCGGAACGCCGTACGCGCCGGATGCCGGGCCACCACCAGGCGGAGCTCCGTAGGCGCCCGATGCCGGGCCACCGGCGGACTGATCGCCGTAGGCACCGGGTGGCGGGCTCCAGGCCGAGGGCTGCCCATAGGCGCCGGACGCCCGTCCGCGGCCCGATGGGTCGCTGTAGCCGCCGCCAGCCTGGCCGTAAGGGTCGGATGCTTGGCCGTTGCCCGATGGGCCGCCGTAGCCGCGGGGAGCCTGGCCGTAAGGGTCGGATGCTTGGCCGTTGCCCGATGGGTCGCCGTACCCGCCGCTGGGAGCCTGGCCGTAAGGGTCGGATGCTTGGCCGTTGCCCGACGGCCGGCCGTACCCGGGCGGCGGCTGGCCGCCGGCGGACGAGCCGCCGGCGGATGGGTGGCCGTACCAGCCGGGAGGCTTGCCGTCCTCGGGCCGGCGGCCATGGGCGCCGGGGTCGTATGGCCCCTCGGGTTCGGGGGGCGGGTCGTCCCGGCTCATGGGTGGCCCGCCGACGCCCCGTCG
>DASRJN010000257.1:0-4571 GCA_035649455.1 Acidimicrobiales bacterium | reverse complement strand
GGGCCGGTCCAGTCGGTGACGAAGCGCTCGAGCCACGCCTGCTGGTTGGGCGTGTTGAGGAAGATGTCCTGGGCCCCGTTGCGCTCGACGGCGAAGTCCCGGTCGTGGTGCATGGGACGCCAGTCCCGGGTGGCGAGCGCGCCCAGGACCACCGTGGTGGCGCTCACGTCGTGGCGGAGGACCGGCAGCGCCTCTCCCGCCACGGCCTCGCCTTGGTCCCCGCCCGCCGCGGCCGGTGGCGGGGGTGCCTCGGCGCGGCGGTAGCCGAAGCCGGTGAACGTCTCCACTCCCACCAGCTCGTCGCGCTGGTTGCGGTAGGGCACGTCGATGACCCAGAAGCGGCCGGTGCCCAGCTTGGTGAGCTTGGGCTCGCTGAGCGAGCGCAGCACCTGGCACGTGCTGATGACGTCGCCCGGGCGCACGGGGGTGTGGAACGTGACCTCGCTGTCGCTCATCACCGCCTCGGGCAGGCCGAGCCGGTCCTTGAGGTCGAAGTGGACCTGCAGTGGGAGCCGCTGCGTCATCTCGCCCGGTTGCCAGTGGTGGGGTCGGAACCACAGCGACAGCGTGGAGGGCGGGGCGATCGGCCCGCCGGTCAGCGCCTCGGCCACCGAGTCGTCCCAGAACAGCGGGTTGCCGTTCTCCACCGAGGCGCAGGACGTCCAGATGTAGCCCCGCTCCACCGGGAAGTCGGCCGTCTCCGGGTAACGGGTCTCGCCGATCCAGCCCTCGACACCGGCGTCGGCGAGGCTCACGCGATCACCCCGTCGGCGGCCAGGGCCTCGATCTCGGCCGGGGACAGGCCCGCCTCGGCCAGCAGATCGGCGGTGGCGGTCGCCTCGGGGTCGGGCAGCGGGTAGCGCGCCCGGCGGACGGTCCCCGCCAGCAACGGGCCCAGCTGGCGGAACGGCGGCTCGCCCTGGCGCTGGGCCTCCACCACCGCGCCGCGAGCCTCGACGTTGGGGTCGTCCACCACCTCGGGGACCGAAAGGACCGGCGACACGCAGGTGTCGGCGTCGGCCAGCAGCCGGACCCACTCGTCCCGAGTGCGCTCGGCGAAGACCCGGCGCAGGTCGGCGCGGATCTCGTCCTGCACCGCGTCGTCGGTCTGGTGCCCGCTCCAGCGCTCCAGCCCCAGCGCCCGGCACAGGTTGGTCCAGAACACGGGCTCGATGGCCGCCACCGCCAGCCACCCGCCGCCGCGGGTGCCGTAGACGTCGTAGCAGGCGTAGCGGCCGGTGAGGATGTAGTGCCCGGGCCCGGGGACCTCGCCGGTGGCCAGGTACTCGTCGACGTACAGCGAGAGCATCCACAGCACGCCCTCGGCCACCGCCACGTCGAGGTGGACGCCCTCGCCCGTGCGCGGGCGCGCGACCAGCGCGGCCAGGATGGCCACCGCCGCGGCCATCCCTCCGGCGGCGATGTCGGCCACGGTGGCGCCGGGCAGCGGCGGGCGGCCCCCGCTGCCCCGGCCCGACATGTACAGGTAGCCGGCGGTGGCCAGGTAGTTCAGGTCGTGGCCGGCCCGGGCCGCGTAGGGGCCCGTCTGGCCGTAGCCGCTGGTCGAGCAGTACACGATGCCCCGGTGGGCGGCCCGGACGGCCTCATAGCCCAGCCCGAGCCGGTCCATGACGCCGGGTCGGAACGACTCCAGCACCACGTCGGCGGTGGCGGCGAGGCGCAGGAAGGCGTCTCGCCCCGCGGGGGCCTTGAGGTCGATCTCGGCCCGCTCGAGGCCCCGCTGGCCGCTGTACGCGTGGAACGGCGGCACCAGCGGCGTGGCCCCGGCCTTGGGGGGCGGGCCGAGCTTGATGACGCGGGCGCCGTAGTCGGCCAGGAGCCGCGAGCAGCGGGTGGCCGGCCCCACCGTGGACAGGTCGAGGACCGTGGTCCCGTCGAGCAGCCCTTCCATCAGAAGTTCTTGGGCAGGCCGAGCTTGCGGGTGGCGATGATGTTCTTCTGCACCTCGGACGTCCCTCCGCCGATGGTGTCGATCACCGTGTAGCGGTAGGTGGACTCGGCCCGGCCCGCCATCGGGGCCTCCTCGGTGCCCACCCGCAGCTGGGAGCCCGGTCCGCCCAGGTCCATGGAGGCGTCGGCCAGCCGCTTGGACAGCTCGGTGGCGAACAGCTTGTACTCCGAGGCCTCGGCCCGGGGCGGGTCGCCGCCCTGCAGGGAGGCGTGCACGAAGCGCAGGCCCAGCAGCCGGGCCACCTCGCCGTCGGTGACCAGGCGGGCGATCTGGCGACGCACCACCGGATCGTCGCGCAGCGGCTCGCCGTCGACGGTGGCGGTGCGCACGTGGTCGACCAGCAGCTGCAGCCGGGCGTCGATCTGGCTGTAGGTGAACATGGTGAAGCGCTCGAGGTCGAGCGCCTGGGCGATGTACTGGAAGCCCCGGTTGAGGTCGCCGACCACGTAGTCGTCGTGCACGAACACGTCGTCGAAGAACACCTCGTTGGTGCGCTCGTCGCCCATGGTCCAGATGGGCCGGATGGTGAGCCCGGGGTCGTCCAGGGGCACCAGGAACAGCGTGATGCCGTGGTGCTTGGGGGCGTCCGGGTCGGTGCGGGCGCCCACCCAGTACCACTCGGCGAAGTGTGCCGAGGTGGTCCACGTCTTCTGGCCGCTGAGCCGCCAGCCGTCGCCGTCCCGGGTGGCGCGCAGCTGCATGGCCGCGGCGTCGGAGCCGGCGTTGGGCTCGGAGTAGCCGACCGCGAACTCGACCTCGTTGCGCAGGATCTTGGGCAGGAACTCGGCCTTGAGCTTCTCGGAGCCGTGCTTGATGAGGGTCTTGCCGATGATCCCGACGCCCTTGCCGATCTGGGGCGCGCCCCGCCGGGCCAGGGCCTCGTTGAGCAGGTACTCGTAGACGCCGTCGCCTTCGGACCCGCCGTAGCGCTTCGGCCAGGTCATGCCCAGCCAGCCCCGCGCCCCCACCTCGGCCATGAAGGCCCGGCGCTCGGGCGTGTCGCAGATCTGGGCCATGTTCTCGCGGGTGGGGTCCATGACGGCCGGGTCCTCCCGCTCGTCGAGGAAGGCCTCGACCTCGGCGAGGAACGCCTGCTGCTCCTCCGAGAACTCGAAGTCCATGTGCTGCTACCCCCACACAAATCTGACGGGCCGTCAGATTAGCAGTCAGCGTGCGATGAATCCCCTGAGCGGTTGCCAGGGGGCCAGCCGCCGCTCTTCGATCTGGGCGAAGCCCGCGGCCGCCAGCGCCGCCACCAGCTCCTCACTTGTGGGGAGGCCGACGCTGCCCACCGTCGACCGCAGCACGACATCGAGGTGGGCGGCCGCGGGGTCGCCGGTCCCCGCCACCGCGGTGCCGAGGACCACCGTGCCGCCCGGGGCGAGCTCCCGCAGCCGGGCCAGCAGCGCGGGCTGGTCGCCAGGGGCGAAGTAGTAGATGTTCTGCAGCGCCAGCACCAGGTCCCACGGCCCGGTGAGATCGGGCGGCAGGCAGCGCAGGTCGGCCACCTCCACCCGGAAGCGGGTGTCGAGCCCCCACTCCGCCAGATGCCGCCGGGCCAGCGCCACCACGTCCGCCTGCACATCGACCCCCGCGCCCGTCGAGTCGGGAGCGGCGTCGGCCACATGGCGCAGGTAGACGCCCGAGCCACAGCCCACGTCCAGCACCCGCCGCGGCCGGCACCGGGCCACCACGTCGGCCACGAACGGGGCGAAGATCGGCTCGGCGACCCGCGAGGTGCGGGCCACCAGCTCGGCGTGGCTGGCCAGGTAGTCGCCCGGTCCCGCCCCGGCCAGGCGGGCGTCGAGGTGGCGGTAGACATCGCTGCCGTACACCACGGCCTCCTCGGGCAGGGCCGCCAGGCCGGCGACCGCGGGGTCGGCCACGGCCCGGGCCCGCACCCCCGCCAGCCGCCAGCGGTCGCCCCACCGGCGCAGCTCGCCCACGGCCCGGCCCACCTCGAGCAGCGACCCCAGCAGGCTGGGGTCGGCCACGTCCAGCTCCTCGGTCAGCTGCTCGATCGTGCGGGGCCGGCTCAGCGCCGCCAGCAGTCCGATCCGGGCCGCGGTGCCGAGGAACTCGACCCGGAGCCACGACACGAAGTCCCGCACGAGCAGCCCGTGGGCCCGCTTGTGCCGCAGCCGCAGGCCCGAGAGGGCCAGCCGGGCCGAGTAGCGCATCCCCCCATCATCCACCCTGTTGCCTGGACGGCTGGTACGGTCGCTCGGGCGGGCCGATCTTCTACCAGGACCCCACGCTCGGCCGGGTCCAGGTGTCGCTGGTGTCGGGCGGTGACGCGCCGTGCCGCGCGACGAATACCGGGCCCGGGTTCAGCACCGAGGCGGCCCTCGGCTTCATCGCGTGCGGGACGGTCGAGGGTGACATCAGGGCCGTGGTCGCCTGCGTCGATCAGGTGACCGGCTGATCGGGCGAACCGCCGTCAGGCGATCACACCTGCCTCACGCAGCCGGACCAGCTCGGCGCGGTCCAGGCCCAGCTCCTCGACCAGCACGGCCTCGGTGTGCTCGCCGAGCCACGGGACGCGGGTCTCCGGTCCCTCGGCCATGGCGGACAGCTTCACCGGATTGCCGGGCACCAG
>DASRJN010000256.1:0-3957 GCA_035649455.1 Acidimicrobiales bacterium | reverse complement strand
GGGACGAGGTTCGAGCGCATGGAGGACCTGGTGACGGTAGGCCGTCGGCGAGTCTGCTCATCGTGGCGCGGACAGTCTGCAACACTCGCCCGACGCTGCGGTGTACTCACCGCAGGTCACCAGGGTTGCTGGGGGTCAGGGGCGCTCGGGAGGCCAGCAGGCGATGAACCAGATACCACCGCTGCCCGAGGCCACGATCCTGCTCGTCGAGGTCGGCTCCACCGCGCACGGGACCGGTAGTTCGCCATGCACGCGGCCCGGCTCGGGTTCCAGTGCCTCGCACTACTGGAGACGAAACACCTCGACCTGCCCATCCAAGACCCTGCGGGGAGCTGGCTGCGAACGGTGCGGGCGGGCGACGTGCCGTTCGAGGAGTGGCTCGACCGGTGCGTGCAGCTCGACCGCAAGCTGAGCTACTTCGAGGACTACACGCGCATCGGGCCCGGCCCTGACCGCGAGCGGATCGAGGCGTGGTCGGCCCGCGTCCACAGGGAGGCGTGGTCCTAGCCCTGCCCGAAGCTGCGGGCGTGCTCGCTGAGCATCCTGCGGTCGCCGCGGTCTGCAACACTCGCCCGATGCCGGGAGAGACGAGGCCGCGTCGGTGGGCCGCAGCGGCGGCCGCGGTTGTGCTGCTGGGACTGTCCGCGGCCTGCGGAGACGACGGCCGGGCGCTGCGTGAGCCTGCACCCGATCAGACCACCACCAGCGCCGCACCCTCCACGACCAGCACCGTCGACTCGGCAGGGAGCGTCCTCGCGGACGGCAGCACGTCCTCGACCGAGCCGCTGCGGCTGTCCAGCTCCGCCTTCGCCGACGGTGCCGAGATCCCTGCCGACTACACCTGCCGCGGGGCCGACAAGTCGCCGCCGCTGTCCTGGGTCCACGTCCCCCCGGGCACCGTCGAGCTGGCCGTGGTGATGCGGGACATCGAGCCGGCAGCCGAGGGCTTCGTCCACTGGGTGGTGGCCGGGATGGCACCCACCGTCGGCGGCCTGGCCGAGGCCACCGCGCCTCCGGGGGTCGAGGCCGAGAACGACTTCGGGCGGCCCGGCTGGGCGGGACCGTGCCCGCCGTCGGGCACCCACCAGTACGAGATCCGGCTGTACGCCCTCGCCGAGCCCTCAGGCGTGACCGCCGGGATGCCGGGCCAAGACGCCGCCGAGGCGGTGGAGTCGCGGGTGTCGCACGGGACCTCGGTGCTCAGCGGCTCCGCGGCGGCGACCAACCCCTAGCTCAGGCGACCCGGAAGCGGGACTCGCCCAACGGCGGGCGGTCATCCACCGCCATCCGATCGACCACGGCCCGGGGTGGGCCGATCCCGGCCCACGTCAGCAGGGCGTCTACCGCGGGCCGGGGCCCCTCGGCCTCGATCTCGACGCGGCCGTCGGGCCGGTTGCGGACCCAGCCGCCGACGCCGAGGCGCTCGGCCTCGCGCCGGCAGCTCTCCCGGTACCAGACGCCCTGGACCCGCCCCGACACCACGGCGCGCACCCGGACGACGGCCGGTGCCGTCACGACGATGGCTTGCGCCCGTTGTCGCCGATGTCGGTCTCGTCCGGCTCCTCGTCTGCCATCTCGGCCTCCAACTCGTCGAGCGGGTCGGGCCCCCCGTCGTCGGCGATGGGCTCGTCGGCCGGCTCGTCGTCGGCGACTTCACGCGACTCGGCGTCGATGACCCGGCGGCCGCGACGGCCCCGCTCGCGCGGGGCCGCCCGTTCCGCGACCCGGGCGGGCAGGTCCGCCTTGCGGGCCTGGAAGCTGGCCCAGCCGAGGGCGAGCAACGGTGCGAGGAAGAAGACGGAGATGTTGATGGACAGGAACACGACCGCCGCCATCGCGAACATCGAGTAGGTCAACCAGCGGCTGCGGTCGGGACGCCGGTTGGCCCAGAACGCGGCGAACAGGGTTATGGCCACCGGGACGAGCGCGAAGACCAACACCACCGGGCCACCGACGGAGATCAGGCTCTCCTTGTGGTCCGGCAGCGATTCGCCGGTCACCGTCTCCCGGGCCACGTGGGCGACTCCGCCGAAGCTCCGCGGGAAAGGCTCGCCCCGGTCGTCCACCGGGATCTTCGCGAACAGCACGAACACCAGCGCGACGAGCGCCAACAGCACGGACAGCATCACCGCCCGGTCACCCGGCCGGGAGCTGCTGAGCATGCCCATGACACCCTGCGGCGGTGGCGCGGCCTGCGGTTTGGGAGCACCGGCGCGGCCGGAGCCACCGGAGCGGGTCGAGCGCGACGAGGACGAGGACGAGGACGACGTGGTGGTACTCGCAGCGACGGCGTTCTCGCGGCGGGCGGCGAGCGCGTCGCGGCTCGCCCGGTTACGGGCGGCCCGGCGCTGCTTGGAGTCTTGGCGCTTGTCCGGCACGGTGCAACGCTAGGCCCGCCGGAGGACCGGCGGCGACTGGGCGGGCGCAGCACCCCGGTCGAGCACGGCCGGATCGCCCGGCCACGCCTCCACCAGCACGTCGCGGGGTACTCACCGCGCCGCGTAGCGGAGGGTCAGGGCCAGCATCACAGCGTCGTCGAGCGGGCCGACCACCGGCAGGAGCTCGGGCACGAGATCGATTGGGGACAGGAGCCACAGGCCCCCCAACGCCACCGCCGCCGTGGCCCGCCGGGGGACCCGGGGGGTCTCGTCCCGGCGTGCGAGCGGCCCGCACGCCGTTGGGCAACAGGCGGCGAGCGGCCAGCGCCACCAGGATCGCCCACGACGCGACGAGGCAGGCCATACCGACCGCGACGGCCCGCACCCATCCCCGAGGTCTGGGGGCCACGGCGTGATCCGCGCCGGCGCTCACCGGAAATCCCGACTGCGGACGGAGGCCTTGATGGGGAGGGCCTCGATGCGCTCGGCCAGGACGTTGGTCACCCCGTCGACCCGTTCCAGCCGGCCCCGTATCAGCAGCGCGGGGGCGGTGCGCACCACCCGGCGGTGATGGGCCCAGCATCCCTTGGACACCACGATGTTGAGCAGGCCGGTCTCGTCCTCCAGGTTGAGGAATGTGATGCCCGCCGCCGTGGCCGGGCGCTGGCGGTGGGTGACCACCCCGGCCACCGTGACCCGCGAGCCGTGGTCGTAGCCGGCCAGGCCGGAGGACGTGGCCACCCCCAGGTCGTCGAGCAGGTGGCGGACGAAGCGGGTGGGGTGGCCCTCGGGGCTCACACCGGTGGCCCACAGGTCGGCCCGGGCCTCGTCGATGGGGTCGAGCCCGGGCAGCCGGGGCGCGTCCACCCCGGTGATGATGCCGTCGAGCCGATCGGCGCCGGCGTGGGCCACCGCCCCCGCCACCCACAGGGCGCGGCGCCGGTCCAACCCGAAGCAGCCCAGCGCCCCGGCGGTGGCCAGGGCCTCCAGCTGGGCGACGCTGAGCCCCGGCACCCGGCGCACCAGGTCCTCGGGGCTGGTGTAGGGGCCGTGGGCCTCCCGCTCGGCCACGATCCGCTCGGCCAGGTCGGCCCCCAGGCCCCGCACCGAGCCCAGCCCGATGCGCACGGCGGGCCCACCCCTCCCCCACGTCTCGGGCGGCGCTCCCACCCCAGGCGCTCGCATGCATCGCCCCCACCCCCCGCTCCGTCCCTCCGGCCCGTCAGCCAAGGCGGCCGGGCCGGCCTGCAGGTGGGGGGCGAGTGGGTCGGGTGGATCGGAGGGTGGTTCCAGGGTGGCGTGGGCGCCGGAGCGGGCGAGGTTGGGGGTGCGCACCTCGACGCCGTGGCGGCGGGCGTCCTGGGTGAGCGAGTGGGGCGAGTAGAAGCCCATGGGCTGGGCGTTGAGCAGGGCCGCACAGAAGGCGGCCGGGTAGTACCGCTTGAGCCACGACGAGGCGTACACCAGGTAGGCGAAGCTCACCGAGTGGCTCTCGGGGAAGCCGTAGCTGGCGAAGGCGGCCAGCTTGTCCCAGATGCGGTCGGCCACCTCGCCCGTGATCCCGTTGGTGGCCATGCCC
>DASRJN010000255.1:0-6120 GCA_035649455.1 Acidimicrobiales bacterium | reverse complement strand
GGCCTGGTCGGCATGCGGGAGCGCGTGGTGCTGGCGGGCGGTGAGCTCGACGCAGGTCCAGGGCCCGCCGGCGGGTTCGTCGTCAGAGCCACGCTGCCGCTCTGATGCCCGGTCCGGTCGGCGGCCCGGCCCTTGACCTCGAGCGCGCTTGAGGTCTTACGGTACCGGCATGACCCACGACACCGCTGCCGCCCCGGTGCACGACACCACCGTCCCCGACCTCACCCGCGCGGGCGTGGGCCTCGTCGCCCTCAACCGCTGGCGGGCCGCCGACCGGCCGCACCAGCTGCGCCTGGCCCGCGCCTCGCTCGACGCCTGGCACGCCCTCGACAGGCCGCCCGGACTGCTCGGCCACCACGTGGCCCTCGGGACCGCCGGCGACGTCGTCCTCAACTACTCGCAGTGGAGCGACCGCGCCGCCCTCGACCGGTTCAGCGCCGACGGCCTGGCCGAGCGAGCCGACTGGGTGCAGGCGCGGGGTGGCGAGGTCGACCGGCTGTCGTCGGTGCGCCTGCGGCGCTACCGCACGATGCGCGGGCCGCGCCGCGACGAGGCCACCGGCTGCCTCGTGCTCGTGTCGTTCGCCACCGGGGGCCCCGGGCAGCAGGTCGCGCTGGTCGACGGCATCGTCCACAACGCCACGACGCAGCAGCCGGTCTCGCCCGGCATGCTGGCGTCGCACTTCCACGTGAGCCTCGACGGCACGCGGGTCGTCAACGTCGTCGAGTTCACGAGCGCCGAGGCCCATCAGCGGGTGGTCGAGGGGTCGCTCGGCGACGACAGCCCCGTCATCCGGTTCATCCGGGCCCAGCCGGGGGTCGAGGTGCTGGGGTTCGAGCGCTTCGAGCCGTACGGCACGGTCGCGCCTCCCGACTGAGGGGTGCTCGCCTCTGTACGGTGCGGGCGTGTCCACCGGTGCCAGCCCCGCGGCCGACGCCGTGCGCGTCGTGGTCGCCGACGACCAGGAGCTGGTGCGCAGCGGGTTCGCCATGATCGTCGACGCCCAGCCCGACCTGGTCGTGGTGGGCGAGGCCGGCGACGGCGACGAGGCGGTGCGCGTCGCCCGCCGCGAGCGGGCCGACGTCGTGCTCATGGACGTGCGCATGCCCCGCACCGACGGCATCGAGGCCACCCGCCGCCTGGCGGGGCCGGAGGTCGCCGATCCGGTCAAGGTCGTGATCCTCACCACCTTCGACCTCGACGAGTACGTCTTCGCCGCCTTGCGGGCCGGGGCCAGCGGGTTCCTGCTCAAGGACGTGCGCCGGGACGACCTGGTCCACGCCGTGCGGGTGGTGGCGGCCGGCGAGGCCCTGCTGGCGCCGTCGGTGACCCGGAGGCTAATCGCCGACTTCGCCCACCGGCCCGCGGCCGGAGGCGCGGCCGAGCGGGCCGGGCTGGACCGGCTCACACCGCGCGAGCGCGAGGTCCTGGAGCTGATCGGCCGCGGCCACAACAACGCCGAGATCGGCGAGACGCTGATCGTGGGCGAGGCCACGGTCAAGACCCACGTGGGCCGGGTGTTGATGAAGCTCGACCTGCGCGACCGGGTCCAGGCCGTGATCTACGCCTACGAGGCCGGGCTGGTGGGCCGCGCCGGCCCGGCGGGTCCCACCGTGGTCTGACCCGCGGATCACCCTCCGGCCCGACGACCTGCGAGCGGCCGGGGCGCACGCTCGCCCCATGCTGACGCGCATCTCCGCTCTCGCCCTCCACCGGCCCCGCCGGATCGCCCTCGCCTGGCTGGCCGTCACCGTCCTCGGGCTGATGGCGGCGGGCGTCCTGTTCTCCTCCCTGGAGGCCGACATCGACGCCTCGTCCCGCTTCGAGTCCCAGCAGGTGGAGCAGCGGCTCGACCGGCTGGATCCCGGCGGCGAAGAGGTGGTCGCGGTGGTCGAGGCCGCCCCGCTGCCCGCCGCTGTCACCGAGGACCTGGGCCGCATCGACGGCGTGGCCGGGGTCGGCTCCCTCGTCAGCGACGACGGCGACGCCACCGCCATCGGCGTCGAGCTCGACCCCGGCCTCGAGGGCGACCGCTTCGACACCGCGGTCGAGACGGTCACCACCGCCTTGCGGGCCATCGACGCGCCCGAGGTGCGGGTGGGGGGCGAGCTGTTGCTGGACCAGGAAGTCAGTGAGCTGGCCGAGCGCGATGCCCAGCGGGCCGAGATGCTGTCGCTGCCGGTGGCGCTCGTCGTCATGGCGGTGGTGTTCGGCGGCGTCCTGGCCGCGGGCCTGCCGCTCGGCATCGCGTTCGGGGGGATCGGCGCCACCGCGCTGGGGCTGACCGCCCTGGCCTCGCTCACCGACGTGCCGGTCTACGCCATGAACGTCGCCCTGATGCTGGGCCTCGGGCTCGGCATCGACTACGGCCTGCTGATGCTCAGCCGGTTCAAGGAGGAGCGGGGCACCGGGCTCGACGTCCCGACGGCCGTGCACCGCACGGTGGTCACCGCCGGGCGGACGGTCGTGTTCTCGGCGTGCACGGTGGCGGTGGCGCTGACCGGGCTGCTGGTCTTCGACGTGGCCACCATCCGCCTGCTGGCGGTGGCCGGCATCGCGGTGGTGCTCGCGTGCATGGCCGCGGCCCTGACGCTCCTGCCCGCGCTGCTGGCCCGGTTCGGTCACCGCATCCGCCCCGGCACCCCCTCCGGGGCGGACGGTGCCTTCGCCCGCATCGCCCGCGTGATCCAGCGCCGCGCCGTCCCCGTGGTGGCGGTGGTGGGCGTGGGCCTGGTGGTGCTGGCCGTCCCCTTCGCCGGGGCCCGCTTCGACGACACCGGCGTCCGCTCGCTGCCCCGGTCCTCGGAGACCCGCCAGGTGGCCGAGGCCGTGGACGCGCGGTTCACCACCGTCACCGCCGAGCCGCTCGACGTCGTGGCCGACGCCGCCCCGACCGATCCGGCCACCGAGGCCTGGCTCGGCGAGATCCGGACCCTGCCGGGTGTGGTGGCGGCGACGGTGAACGAGGACGCCTCCCGTCCCGACGTCACGGTGGTCGAAATGCACGCGGCCGGCCCCTCCAACGGCCCGGGCGCCCAACGCCTCGTGACCACGGTGCGGGGCCTCGACGCCCCCTTCCCCGTGGCGGTGGGCGGCGACCCCGCCGAGATCGTGGACCTGCGCCACGCCGTCGCCTCCGGCCTGCCGCGGGCCATCGGCATCATCGTGGTCGCCACCTTCGCCCTGCTGTTCCTCATGACCGGCTCGGTGGTGATCCCGGCCAAGGCCATCGTCATGAACGTGCTGTCGCTGGGTGCGACGTTCGGGGCGCTGGTGTGGGTCTTCCAGGACGGTCACCTGGCGGGGCTCCTGGGCTTCGATCCGCCCGGGGCGCTCGACCTGTTCATGCCGGTGATCGTGTTCGTGTTCGCCTTCGGGCTGTCGATGGACTACGAGGTGTTCCTGCTGTCCCGCATCCGCGAGGTGTGGGAGGCCACCGGCGACAACGACCGGGCCGTGGCCGAGGGGCTGCAGCGCTCGGGGCGGATCATCACCTCGGCCGGGTTGCTGATCGTCATCGTGTTCGCCGGCTTCGCGGCCGGCGAGATCGTGGCGCTGAAGCAGTTGGGCCTGGGCCTGGCCCTGGCGGTGATCGTGGACGTGACGGTGGTGCGCTCGCTGCTGGTCCCGGCCACCATGAAGCTGATGGGCCGCTGGAACTGGTGGGCGCCGGCCCCGCTGGCCCGCCTGCACCGCCGGATCGGGCTGCGGGAGGCGCCCGCGGCCTTCAGTCCAGGCTGACGGAGTGCCGCGTCGCGTCGCGGGGGCCGGCCACCGCCATGCGGTACGGCAGCTCCAGGCGGTGGGCGGCCAGCAGCCCGGGGTTGGCGAACAGGGCCTCGGTGGGGCCGTCGGCGGCGACCCGGCCGTGGGCCAGGACGACCGAGCGAGGGCACAGCTCGAGGGCGAGCGGGAGGTCGTGGGTGATGACCAGCGTGGTCAGGTCCAGGCCCCGGATGACCTCGACCAGGTCGCGGCGGGCGGCCGGGTCGATGTTGGCGGTCGGCTCGTCCAGCACCAGGAGCTCCGGGTGGGCGGCCAGGACGCCCGCCAGCGCCACCCGGCGGCGCTCGCCCAGGCTCAGGTGCTCGGGGGCGCGCTCGGCGGCGTCCGTCAGCCCCACGACGTCGAGGGCGGCCTCGACCCGGGCCGCCACCTCGGCCGCCGGGATCCCGTGGTTGGCCGGGGCGAAGCCGACATCGGCCGCCACTGTGGGCAGCAAGATCTGGTCGTCCGGGTCCTGGAACACCAGCCCCACCCGGCGCCGCACGTCCGCGATCCGAGAGGGATCCCGGGGCAGGACGCCCAGGCCGGTCACCCGCACGGAGCCCGCGGCCGTGCCGCCGTCGGCACCGCCGAGCGCGCCGACCAGGTGAAAGGCCAGCGTCGACTTGCCCGAGCCGTTCGGCCCCAGCACGGCCACCCGCTCGCCCTGGGCCACGACCAGGTCCACCCCGGCCAGCCCGGGAGTGCCATCCGGCCACACGTGGGTCAGGCCGGCCACCGCCACCGCCGGACCGTCGCGGTTGGGCGGCACCGGCACGCTGCTACGCCGGCCCAGGCCCCGGCGGGGACGCTCGCGGCGGGCGCCGGCCTCGGCCGCCGCCTGGTTGGCCGCCCGGCGGGCCCGCCAGCCCCGCGGCGCCCGCTCGGGCGGGGCCAGGGACAGGGGAGTCCCGAGCCGCTCCTCGAACCCGGGCAGCCGTACCCGATAGCTGCACAGGTCGCAGTTCATGCGCACGTCGCCGTGCTGGGTCTCGTGGAAGCGCTCCACGACCAGGTCGGCCAGCCTGGGATCGGCGCCCAGCGGCGAGGCCGTCGCGATCGTCACCCCGGGGCGGTCGCCGGCCCACGCCTTGGCCCGCGTGGCGATCTTGTCGACCAGCACCCCCGAGAACAGGAAGGCGGGCACGACCGCCAGCCGCTCGGCGCCCAGGCGGTGGGCCCGGTCGAGGGCGTCCTCCAGCGACGGCGTGGTCATGGCCACGAAGGCGGGCTCGACCGTCCCGAGGCCCCGGCCGTCGCCCAGCAAGCGGGCCAGCTTCACGAACTCGGCGCAGGCGTCGGGGTCGGTCGATCCCCGGCCCACCAGCACCACCGTGGTGCCGGCGTGCCCGCCCAGGCCCGCGACGGTGGCCCGGGCCCGGTCTTCGGCCACGTCCAGCACCGCGGGATGGATCCCCAGGTCCCGTCCCAGGCGGAACTGCACCTCAGGGTGGCGCCGGCGGGCGCGGCCGAGCACCGCCGGCCCGTCGTCCTTGAGGTGACCGGCGCCGAACAGCACATACGGGACCGCCACGACGTCGCTCGCGCCCGCGGCCACCAGCTCGTCCACCGCCTGGTCGATGGGCGGCCCGGCGAACTCCAGGAAGCCGCCGCCGACGCGCCGGCCCGGCAGCCGGTCGGCCACCAGGTCCCGCAGGGCGGCGAACTCGGCCGCCGCCACCGGGTCGCGCGAGCCGTGGCCCACGAGCAACAGGTCGGCGGTCACGCCAGGGCCACCCGGGCTGCGACCGCCACCAGGGCGGGGATCAGCACCAGCAGCCACGTCGCCCACCCCACCCGGACGGCGCCGGCGGCGGTGGGCGCGCTCGACGCGCCTCGTAGCTCGGCGGCCAGGTGCAGCCGGTCGGCCCGCTCGGTCGAGCGCACGAACAGCGAGCCCAGCGCCCGGGCGCCACTGGCCAGGGCCACCGAGCGCCTTCCCGATCCGGTGCGGACGGCCACGGCCAGCCGCAGCCGGGCCGCCTCGGACCGCAGCACGCCCAGCTGGCGAGCGGTCAGGGCGACCAGCCGCCGGAACCAGGCCGGCGCGCCCATGCGGCCCAGCCCGTCCACGATCTCGGGCACCGACGACGACGCGGCCAGCGCGCTCACCGCGACGATGCCGATGGTGGCCTTGGCCACGATGGCGGTCCCGGCCCGAAGGCCCGGCTCGGACAGGGTCAGCCCCAGAGCCTCCACGTGCGGCCCCCGCCCGGCCAGGGCGTAGGTGGCGGCCAGCACGACCAGCGGCAGGTCCAGCGTGAGGCGACCGGCCACCGCCCGCCAGTCGACCAGCGCCAGGACCGCCAGCGTCACCGCCACCAGCCCGTCGACCGCCAGGGCGCCTGGCGCCGA
>DASRJN010000254.1:0-17260 GCA_035649455.1 Acidimicrobiales bacterium | reverse complement strand
TGGCCCGACGTGTGGGTCATGACCGGGGCGATGGCGGCGGTGACGTCCACCATCCGGTTCTCCACCCACGTGTTCGTGCTGCCGGCCCGCAACCCGTTCGTGGTGGCCAAAGCGGTGGGCACGGCTGCCTACCTCTCCGGCGGCCGGGTGGTGCTCGGCGTGGGCGCGGGCTGGATGCGGGAGGAGTTCACCCAGCTGGGCCAGCCCTTCGAGCGCCGCGGCGCCCGTATGGAGGAGCAGATCGAGGTGCTGCGCACGCTGTGGCGCGGCGGCATGGTCGAGCACCACGGCGAGTTCTACGACTTCAACCGCCTGGAGATGAGCCCGGCGCCGCCCGCCCCGGTGCCCATCCTGATCGGGGGCCACACCGAGCGCGCCCTGCGCCGGGCCGCTCGGGTGGGCGACGGCTGGATGGGCGTCTACTACCGCTTCGACGAGCTGGCCGGCTACCTCGACCGCCTGGCCGGCTACCGGCGCGAGTACGGGACCGAGGGCCGGCCGTTCGAGATCCAGGTCTCGATCATCGACCGGCTGCCCACCCCCGACGTGTGCGTCGAGCTGGAAAACCTCGGCGTCACCACGCTCATCACCTCGGCCTGGCTGATGGAGGGCAAGCAGTTCGCGTCCCGCGAGGACAACGTGGGCGCCCTGGAACGCTTCGGCGCCCAGTACATCGCACCCCTGCGCTGATCACCTGATGGGTCGTCAGTTCTCGCTACCCTGTCGCCCGTGGGGGACACGAGCGAAGCGGCGGTCGAGGACCTGAGAGCCGCCGACGGGCGCGTCCCCGGGCGGCGGGGGCGGGCCACTCGGCAGAAGCTGCTCGACTGCACGGCCGAGATGCTGCGCACCACCTCGTACCGCTCGGTCAAGGTGATCGACATCGCCCGTGAGGCCGGCACTTCGCCGGCCACCTTCTACCAGTACTTCGCGGACGTGGAGGCGGCCATCCTGGTGCTGGCCCAGGAGATGGCGCTCGACGGCCAGCGGCTGGTCCGGCTGGTGGCCGAGAGCCCGTGGAAGGGCAAGGCCGGCTACCAGACGGCACTCGCCCTCACCGACGCCTTCTTCGACTTCTGGGACCAGCACCGGCCCGTGCTCCGGGTGGTCGACCTCAGCACCGACGAGGGCGACCGCCGCTTTCGCAACATCCGGGTGCGGCTGCTGAACGCGGTGACCACCGAGCTGGCGGGCGTGGTCGCCTCCCTCCAGGCCGAGGGCAAGAACCTCGGGGTCGAGCCCATGGCTCAGGCCGGCACCTTGGTCACCACCCTGGCCAACGTGGCCGCCCACCACTACGGCTTCGAGTTCTGGGGGATCCGCACCGCCGACGTGCGCATCTCGGTGGCCCGCCAGGTCTACTGGGGTGCGACCGGCCAGCGGCCCCCCACGCCGGCCCCGTGACCCGGCTGGACGAGCAGGTAGCGGTCGTCACCGGCGGCAACCGCGGCATCGGGCTGGGTCTCGCCGAGGGGCTGGCGGCCGCGGGCGCCAGCGTGGCCATCTGGGCCCGCGACACCGGCCGGAATGCCGAGGCGTGCCAGCACCTGAAGGAGTTCTCCCCCGGGGCGCGGGCCGTCGCCTACGCCTGCGATGTCAGCGACGAGGACCAGGTAGGTGCGGCCATGGCCGCGACCCTCGCCGACCTGGGGCGGGTCGACTCGCTCTTCGCCAACGCCGGGGTGGGGGGAACCACCTCGTTCGTGGAGATGAGCCTCGACGAGTGGCGCCGGGTCATGGCCGTCAACCTCGACGGCGCCTTCCTCAGCCTGCGGGCCGCCGCCCGCCACATGGTCGAGCGAGGGGAGGGCGGGGCGCTGGCGGCCGTGTCGTCGGTGTCGGCCATCCACGGGGCGCCCCGCATGGAGCACTACGCGGCGTCCAAGACCGCCCTGCTGGGGCTGGTTCGGGGCCTGGCAGTGGAGCTGGCCCGCCACCGGGTGCGCTGCAACGCCGTCCTCCCGGGCTGGATGGACACCGAGATGATCGAACCGGGCAAGGAGAACCCGCGCTGGGTGGAGGCGACGGTCAAGCGCACGCCCGTGCGCCGCTGGGGCCAGCCTTCGGACCTGCGGGACATCGCCGCCTACCTGGCCGATCCGGCGCTCGTGTTCCACACGGGCGACTCGATCGTGATCGACGGCGGGTATTCCATCTTCTGACTCAGGCCACCATCTCATGCGGCTGGGACAGCCGGGCGGACTGCTGGGGGCGGTGGGTGCCCTGGTGCCCGCAGGCGCAGACCCAGCGGACGGTGAGGTCGCGACCCTGGCCCTCGATGCCCAGGATCTGGCCGTGGCCGACGAGGACGTCGCGGCCGTGGCCGGGGCAGTGGATGCTCATCATGACCGGGCTCCTTCGACGCTGACCTTGCGGTTGGAACGGACGCGGAGGGTGAAGCGCTGGCCGGAGCGGAGCAGCTCGTCGCGCCGCATGTTCGCCAGCCGGATGGTGGTCTCGGGATGCATGTGAGCAACGTACGCCCGATGTGGACCCCTGATAAGGTCCAGTCGGAGGATCAGTATGGGTACCACTTCGCCCGATTTGTTCATCGAACTGGACCGCTCCCGGCCCCGCGGCCTCCGGTCCCAGGTGGAGGAGGGCCTGCGGGCCGCCATCCGTGAGGGGCGGCTGTCACCCGGCACCCGCCTGCCCTCCAGCCGGGCGCTGGCCGTGGACCTGGGCGTCACCCGGGGCCTGGTGGTCGAGGCCTACGAGCAGCTGGCGGCGGAGGGCTACGTGACCACGGTCCAGGGCTCGGGCACCCGCGTCAACGACGTGGCCGCACCCGCGCCCGGCAACGGCTCGGTCTCGGCCGCGCCCGCCGCCGGGCCGCTCACCCACGACTTCCGCACCGGCGTGCCCGACCTCGGGCTGTTCCCCCGGGCCGCGTGGGTCCGGGCCACCCGCGAGGCGATGGCGACGATGCCCGACTCCGAGCTCGGCTACCTCCCACCCGCCGGGCTGCCGCGGCTGCGGGCCGCGGTGGCCGGCTACCTCCGCCGCGTGCGGGGCGTGGCCTGCGAGCCGGACCAGGTGGTGGTGTGCAACGGCTTCGGCCACGGGTTCAGCCTGGTGCTGCGGGCGCTGATCGACCGAGGTGTCCGGGACGTGGCGGTGGAGGTCCCAGGGTACGACGACCCCCGCGACCAGATCGCCTGGGCCGGCGCCCGCGCCC
This sequence comes from Acidimicrobiales bacterium, assembly GCA_035649455.1. Taxonomy (GTDB): domain Bacteria; phylum Actinomycetota; class Acidimicrobiia; order Acidimicrobiales; family VFJN01; genus ZC4RG19. The sequence goes on along the minus strand of DASRJN010000254.1, from coordinate 14,082 downwards.
TGCCGATACCCGTGGACGGCGAGGGCCTGCGCACGGCCGAACTGGCGGCGTCGCCGGCCCGGGCCGTGGTGCTGACCCCGGCGCACCAGTCGCCCACGGGCGTGGTGCTGTCGGCCCCGCGCCGCGGTGAGCTGACCGACTGGGCCCGGGCGGTGGACGGCTGGGTGGTGGAGGACGACTACGACGCCGAGTTCCGCTTCGACCGCCACCCGGTGGGGGCGCTCCAGGGCGTGCTGCCCGATCGGGTGATCTACCACGGCACCCTGTCCAAGAGCCTGGCCCCGGGCCTGCGCCTGGGCTGGCTGGTGGTGCCTCCCGACCTGCTCGACGACGTCCTCGCCGCCCGCTTCGCCACCGACCACATGACCGCCTCGCTGATCCAGGGCGCCTTCGCGGTGTTCCTCGAGCGGGGCGACCTCGACCGCCACCTGCGACGCTCGCGCCGCGTCTACCGCGAACGCCGCGACGTCCTGGTGGCGGCGCTGGCCCGAGAGCTGCCGGAGGTGCGGGTCGAGGGCGTGTCGGCCGGGCTCAACGCCTTCGTCACCCTGCCGCCCGGCTGGGACAGCACCGAGGTGGCAGCCGCAGCCCGGCGCCGGGGCATCGGCGTCTACCCGCTGGACGACGAGCTGGCCGGGGCCGACATTCGGCGCCGCTCGCTGGTGCTCGGCTACGGCATGTTCCGTCCCGACCGCATCGACGAGGGCATTCGCCTCCTGGCCGCCGCGATCGCCGAGCTCACGCCGGTCTAGCGTGACGTGATGCAGATCGACCCGCGCTATGAGGGCCCGGCCATCGTCACGGTCGAGGGGGACGGGAGCTGCGCGGCGGCGTTCGTGCGCCAGCGGCAGCGGCTGGCCGCCACCCTGGAGTCGCTGAGCGACGACGAGTGGGCCGCGCCCAGCCGGTGTGAGGACTGGACCGTGCAGGACGTCGCGACCCACCTCGTGACCGTGAACGGCTTCTGGCGCTACTCGATCGCGTCGGGCCTGGCGGGGAAGCCGACCCGGCTGCTGGTCGACTTCGACCCCAAGGCCACGCCCGCCGCGCTGGTGGAGGCGGCGGGGACGGTGCCGCCGGCCGACACGCTCGCCCAGCTGGTCGAGAGCAGTGACGGGCTGTGCGACCTCGTCGCCGGGCTCGACGACGCCGGCTGGGCGACGGTGGCCGAGGCGCCGGCCGGGCTGATCCCTGTCCGCCTGCTGGCCCTGCACGCCCTGTGGGACTGCTGGGTGCACGAGCGCGACATCGTGCTGCCGCTGGGGCGTCCCGCGGTCGAGGAGCCGGACGAGGTCATGGCCAGCCTGCGGTGCGTGGCCGGCCTGGGGCCTGCCTTCGTGCTCGCGCTGGGACGGGCCACGCCGGCCACGCTGGTGCTGGAGACGACCGAGCCCGCGGGGCGGGTGGTCGTGGAGGTGGGCGAGGGCGTCGCCATCCACGATCGGCCGGTGGAGGACGCCACCGTGGCTCTGCGGGGCCGGGCCGTGGATCTGGTCGAAGCGCTGAGCGCCCGGGCGCCGCTGGCCGCCGATGTCCCCGCCGAGAACCGCTGGCTGGTGGCGTCCCTGGCCGAGGTGTTCGAGTCCGTTTGACGCCCAGGTCGACTAGCTCTCCGTGGCGCGGCAGGCACGAAACGTGCTGAACTAGGGCAGGTAAGGACGGGTCACATGCAGTAGGTGCTTGAAGAGCACTCGGGGGTGTGCAAGATTCCCCGAGGTTCTAGGCCATGCCGGGGAAGGCCGAGGGGAGATCAGCGTGGAGCGTCTTGACGCTCGGGTAGGCGTCGCGTTCGGCATCCAGTTGCCGATCCAAGCGCAGTCGACCATGTTCGCCGAGACGTGGGAGGCCGGGGCGGGCGTCGACGAGCTGGGCTCGGTGGCGCGGGTGGCCGATCGCGCGGGGTTCGCCTACGTCGCGGTGTGCGACCACGTGGCGATCCCCAAGCCCCGGGCCCCGGCCATGTCCACCACCTGGTACGACTGCGTCGCCACCCTGGCCTACCTCGCGGCGCTGACCGAGCGGGTGCGGCTGCTGAGCCACGTCTACGTGCTGCCCTACCGCCATCCGCTGGCCGCGGCCAAGCAGTGGATGACGCTCGACGCGCTGTCCGGCGGGCGGGCCATCCTCGGGGTGGGGACCGGCCACGTGGAGGCCGAGTTCGCGGCACTGGGCGTCGACTACCACCGGCGGGGCGCACTCCTGGACGAGTCGATCGACGCGGTGCGCGCCGCCCTCACCGACGAGTTCTCCGCCCATCAGGGCATCGCCTGGACCTACGGCGAGGTGGGCCAGCAGCCCCGGCCCGCCCAGGCTCGGGTGCCGATCTGGGTGGGCGGCTCGTCGCCGGCCGCGCTGCGCCGCGCCGCCGAGCGGGGCGACGGCTGGCTGCCCCAGGGCCCACCCGAGGGCGGCATGTCGGCTGGCATCGCCCGGCTGCGGGAGATGCGGGCCCGGTCCGGCCGGGCCGGCGAGCCTTTCACCGTGGGCGCGCTGTCCGGGCCGCTGTACGTCGGAGACCCGCGTTGGGACGTCGGGCGGGCGGTGCACGGCTCACCCGAGCAGATCGCGGCCTTCCTGCGGGTCCTCGCCGACTTCGGTGTCGACCAGATCCAGGTCGCGTTCCGCAGCCGGGACGTCCACGAGCTATACGACCAGCTGCGGGTGTTCGGCGCCGAGGTGGCGCCCCTGGTGACGCGCTGATCAGATCAGGCTGAGCCCGCCGTCCACCGCCAGGACCTGGCCGGTGATGTAGCTGGCCTCGTCCGACAGCAGGAAGCAGGTGGCCGAGGCCACCTCCCACGCGGTGCCCTGACGGCCGAGCGGGACCGGCGTGCGCTCGCGGGACGGGCGCCCCCGGCTGGCGAGCCGACCCAGCGGGGTGTCGATGAGGCCCGGGGCGACCACGTTGGCTCGCACGCCCCGCCGGGCGCCCTCGATGGCGACGTGACGGGACAGGCCGAGCAGCCCGGCCTTGGACGAGTCGTAGGCCGGCAGGCGGCTGCCGGGCTGCAGCCCCGCCACCGAGCTGATGAACACGAACGCGCTGCCCTCGGCCATGGACGGCAGGGCCGCCTTGGCCACCAGGAAGTGGCTGCGCAGGTTGACCGAGAAGGTGACGTCCCAGTCCTCGGCCGACGTGCCGGCCAGGCCGCCGCCCCGGCCGATGCCCACGTTGAGCACGACGCCCCCTAGCGATGTGCCCTCTGGTGATGAGCCGCCGCTGGCCTCGACCGCCGCGGCCACCAGCGCGGCGCAGTCCCCCTCGTCCCGCACGTCGCCGAGGACCACCGTGGCGGTCCCGCCCGCCTCGCGCACGAGCGCCGCCGTCTCCTCGGCCGCCTTGTCGTCGCGGTCGGCGCACACCACGCTCGCGCCCTCCCGGGCGGCGGTGACGGCGATGGCCCGCCCGTTGCCCACCGGCGGCTCGTCCTCGTCGCTCGGCTGGGTGCCGGCCCCGACCACCAGGATCGTGCGGCCGGCCAGCCGGTCGGACGCGGTCACTGTGACTCCGCGGCGACGTCCGGCTCGACCTGCACGCCCAGCGAGTTCAGGGCGTAGGCGACCATGTGGTAGTGCCCGACCAGCATGGGCACCTCGATCAGCTGGCGCTCGTCGTAGCGCTCGGCCAGCGCGGCCCAGGTGGCGTCGGACAGGACCGAGTCGCGGTGCAGCTCGTCGGCCGCCCGCAGCAAGGTGGCGTCGAACGGGTCCCAGCCGGCCGCGTCCGGCCCCTCCTTGATCCGCGCGATCTCGTCGTCGCCCAGCCCGCTACGCCGGGCGATCACCACGTGCTGGGCCCACTCGTACTCGGCGTCGCAGTTCCGGCCCGTGCGCAGGATCATCAGCTCCCGGTCGCGGGCCGGCAGCTTCCCGACCAGCAGCTTGCCGCCGAAGGGCAGCCAGCGGCGGAACAGGCCGGGGTGGCGGACCAGCGTGAGGAAGATGTTCACCGCGCCCCGGGTCTCGCCGCCCACTTCGCCCACCAGCTCCCGGGCCTGGTCGTCCATCTCCTCGGGGGCCAGCGGCGGGATGCGGGGTGTGCTCGGCATGGCCCGCGAAGCTAATGCCTTCGGTCCCGTTCGGAGGGAAGGACGCTCGATGATCCGGCTCACCGCCATGCTCCGCCGCCACCCGGCGCTCGATGCCGCGCAGTTCCACGCCCACTGGCGAGACGTGCACGCGGCCAAGATCCTCTCGGTGCCCGGCATCGGCGAACACGTGGTCCGCTACGAGCAGCACCCCCGGGTGCCGGACCGGCCCGGACGCTGGACCGGGAGCGAGGGGTTCGACGGCGTCACCGTCCAGTGGTTCCGCGACCTGGACGCCTTCGCCGCCATGATCTCCGACAACGAGTACCGGCGCATCGTCGGGCCCGACGAGCGGGAGCTGCTGGACCTGGCCGGCAGCGTGTACCTCCTGACCGACGAACCGCGGGTCGTCATCGACCGCTACGGTCCCGGGTCGTGATCGACCTCGCCGTCGCTGCCGTCGAGGCCGCCCTGGCCGCGGGAGCGCGCTACGCCGATGCCCGGGTCATGGTGCGCCGCCACGAGGCCATGGCCGCCCGCAACCGGGTGGTGGAGGACCTGACGCAGGCGGAGGACGTCGGCATCGGCGTGCGGGCGCTCATCGGCGCGTCGTGGGGGTTCCAGGCGACCCCCACGCTCACTGCGGCGGCGGCCCGGCGGGCGGGGGAGGGAGCGGCCGCCGTGGCCAAGGCGTCGGGCCGGGTCCCCGGGCCTCCCATGGAGCTGTCGCCCGCCCCGGTCGTGGTCGATTCGTGGTCGTCGGGCTGGACCGAGCACCCGCTGGACGACGTCAGCCTGGCCGACAAGGCCGAGCTGCTGGTGGCGGCCACCGGCGCGGCCCAGGACGCGGGGGTGGACCTGGCGCAGGCCCACTACCAGGCGTGGGACACCGAGAAGTGGTTCGCCTCCAGCGAGGGCAGCCGCATCGACCAGCACATCGTCGAATGCGGCGCGGTGGTGGACGCCACTGCGATCGGCGACGGCGAGACCCAACGCCGCTCCTTCCCCGGGGTGCGGGGCCACTACGGCACCCGGGGCTGGGAGCTGGTCCGCAGCCTCGACCTGGTCGCCGCCGGGGCGCGCATGGCCGAGGAGGCCCGGGCGCTGCTGTCCGCCCCCCAGTGTCCGGCCGGCGTCACCACGCTGGTCCTGGCCTCGGACCAGGTGGCGCTGCAGATCCACGAGTCGGTGGGCCATGCGGTCGAGCTGGACCGCATCCTCGGCTGGGAGGCGGCGTTCGCGGGCACCTCATGGCTCGACCCCGGCCGGCTCGGCGGGCTGCGCTTCGGGAGCGAGCTGATGAACATCACGGCCGACGCCACCATCGGCGGCGCCATGGGCAGCTTCGGCTACGACGACGAGGGCGTCGCCGCCCAGGCCGTCGACATCGTGCGCGACGGCGTATGGGTGGGTGTGCTGTCGGGGCGGGACTCGGCGCCGCAGGTGGGCCTGGCCTCGGGCGGGATGGTGCGGGCCGACGGCCCGGCCCGCCTGCCCATGGTGCGCATGACCAACGTCGGCCTGCGCCCGGGCGACTCGTCGTTGGAGGAGATGATCGCCGGCACCGAGGACGGCATCTACATGCAGACCAACCGGTCGTGGTCGATCGACGACAAACGGCTCAACTTCCAGTTCGGCTGCGAGGTCGGCTGGGGGATCAAGGACGGCGCCCTCGGCCGCATGCTCAAGAACCCGACCTACACCGGCATCGGCCCGACCTTCTGGGGTTCGCTCGACGCGGTGGGCGGCCCCGAGGAGTGGATCCCCTGGGGCTTGCCCCACTGCGGCAAAGGCCAGCCGCTGCAGGTGGGCCACACCGGGCACCACTCGGTGCCCTGCCGCTTCCGGGACGTGCGCGTGGGGGTGCGGTAGTCAGGCCGACAGCTGCTCGATCAGGTCGGGCAGCTGCCGGATCGAAGTGAGCTCGTGGAAGCCCTGGCGCTCGGCGTCGGCGTCGGGGACGTGCTCCAGCTCCCAGGTGTACTGGTAGGGCAGGTGGGCGGCGTGCCCGCCCAGCTCGACCACCGGCAGCACGTCCGAGCGCACCGAGTTGCCGATCATGAGGAACCGCTCGGGCTCGACCTCGGAGGCGGCCATCACGCGGCGGTAGGTGGCGACGTCCTTCTCGGACACGATCTCGACCCGGGAGAAGCGGTCGGCCAGGCCCGAGCCCGCCACCTTTGCCTCCTGGTGGAACAGGTCGCCCTTGGTCACCACGATGAGCCGGCGCCCGGTACCGGCGAGCTCCTCGACCACCTCGCCCACACCGTCGAGCAGCTCGACCGGGTGGGCGAGCAGGGTCTTGCCCAGGTCGAGGATGGCGCTGATCTCGCGGCTGGTGATGCGACCAGAGGTGAGCTCGATGGCCGACTCGATGAGCGAGAGCGTGAACGCCTTGGCGCCATAGCCATAGATGGCCAGGTTGTCCCGCTCGGTGGCCACCACCCGCTCGTCCACCAGGCCGCGGTCGTCGACATAGGGCTCCACCAGGGCGCAGAAGTGGTGGTGGGCATCCACGAAGTGGCTCTCGCTGTGCCAGAGCGTGTCGTCGCCGTCGAAGGCGACCACTTCGATGCCGGCAGCACCGTTGTTGGACACGGGCATCCTCGCTGGGATGGGGGGAGCGCAGGTTAGCGGCTGCGACCCACTTTGCCGCCCCGCTTGGCTACGGTCCGGGCGATGGTCGACGCCGCCGAGATCTGCGAGCGCACGCTGGGGCTGGTGGGCGACGGGGCGGAGGCGCTGGTCACCGCCACGGTGGGCACGTCGTCGCTCACCCGCTTCGCCAACAGCCGCATCCACCAGAACGTGACCGAGGACGTGGCGCTGGTGGCGCTGACGCTGGCGGTCGAGAGCCGGCTGGCCCGGGTGACGTCCAGCCGTACCGGGCCCGACGATCTCGCCGCGCTGGTCGAGCGGGCTGCCGCGGCGGCGCGGCTGCGCCCCGCCGATCCCGACTTCCCGGGCCTGGCGCCCCCAGCCCCGGTCAGCCCGGTGGACCACTGGGACGACGGCACCGCGGGGGCCACGCCGGACCAGCGGGCCGCGGTGGTGGCCGCGTTCGTGGAGGCGGGCGGCGAGTTCGAGGCCGCGGGCTACTGCATGAGTCGGGCCACGGAGCAGGTGCTGGCGTCGAGCACAGGCCAGCGGGCCGCGGGGCGGTCATCGCGGGCCCAGGTGGACGGCATCCACCGGGCGCTGGTGGGCGGCGACCACCCGGCGGACGGTTACGCGCAAGCCACGTCGGTCCGGCTGGCCGACCTGGACGGTGCCGCGGTGGGCGCCCGAGCCGCGGCCAAGGCCGGGTCCGGGCTCGACCCGATCTCGCTGGACCCGGGGTCGTACGAGGTGGTGCTCGAGCCCAAGGCCGTGGCCGCCGCACTGCTGTACCCCGCGTACCTGGGCTTCTGCGGCAAGTCCCACGCCGAGGGCATCTCGTTCGTGCGGCTGGGCGAGCTGCAGTGGGACCAGGCCGTCGACATCTGGGACGACGCCCTCGACGCCCGGGCGCTGGGCCGCGGCTACGACGTCGAGGGCACGCCCAAGGCCCGGCTGGACATCGTGCGGGCGGGCGTGTCGGCGGGCCTGACGCACGACCGCCGCTCGGCGCACCTGGCCGGGGTCGACTCGACGGGCCACTCCAACGGGTACGACGCCCAGGGCGGCACGCCCTCCAACCTGTTCCTGGGCGGCGGCGACCAGTCGCCCGAGGCGCTGGTCGGCGCGGTCGAGCGGGGGCTGCTGGTGACGGACTTCTGGTACAACCGCATCCTCGACCCCAAGACCCAGGTCGTGACCGGGCTGACCCGCAACGGGCTCTACCTGATCGAGGACGGCCGCATCACCTCGCCGGTCCAGAACCTGCGCTACACCCAGTCGATCGTCGCCGGCTTCGGCCCGGGCAAGGTGCTCGGCCTCGGGAACGACGCCCAACTGGTGGGAGGCGAGGGCGGCGACGTCATGCACGTCCCCAGCGTCCGCCTGGCAGGGTGGTCCTTCACCGGCAACGCCCAGGGCTGAGACGCGGGTCGTCGCCGTCGGGGCGGAGCGGAGTCGGGTGTGTCCCCTGCGTGCCGGCCTGAGCGGGCCCCGCGACGTGCTACTACAGTCTTTGCCGAAGCTTGATGGGGAGGAGCTCACTGGCGGCGCGCATGCGACGGGGTCGCGACTGCCGGGGCCAACGATGCACAAGGTGGCAACGCCATGATCGTCATAGTCGATCGGCAGGGTGCGCTCCTGCCGCCCCTGGGCTCGGACCCGAGCGCGGGCGTCCGGCTCGGTCTGCCCGAGCTGCACTGGCTCGCTGTGCGCGCCGGGGCTGAACCGGAGCGAGCGGAGCTGCCGGTCCCCAGCGAGGAGAGTAGACGGCAGCTCGAGCACGAGATCACGGCACGCGGGTGGACCACCGCGCCCAACGGCACAGAGACACCGACTCACGACTCGACGCCAGCGACCGCCGGACCGCCGGCTGGTCCGCACGAGCTGTCCACACCCATTGCGCTGGTGCTGACGTCCGCCGGGTTCACGTGCGTCGATCACGACGGCAACACCCGCGTCTGCCTGGCATCGCGTGAGCTCGCCAGCATCACGAGCTACACGGTCGCGCGGGATCTCGATGAGGCGATCCAGGACCAGGCTCGCCGTCTCGGTCCCGGCGCGCTCGACAGCCAGGAGTTCGGCCGTCTCGCCGCCAGGCTCGTGAGTGCCGGTCTCCTGGTCCTGATGGACGAGGAGGCTCGGCGGCGCACGGAAGGCCGCGCCGTTCGCGAGTACCGACGGGGCATGACGCTGCTGCGTCGCCGCCAGGAGGAGGTCGACCGAACGCTCGAGCGGCTGGAGCAAGAGGAAGCCCAACGGCAACGCGAGACCGGGCAGGTGCGAACGAAGGTCGTGTCGGTGAACAGCGAAGGCATGCCCCTGCTCTCGCTCGGATTGGTGATGGGCCACGCCGCGAGCGTCGACGGTGGCCGGCTCAGCCAGACCTACCAGTTCGTCCCCGACTGGTGCGACCGGACCGTGCCCGGGCTGACCGGCGACGAGCCACCCGCCATCTACCTCTTCTCGGACTACATCTGGTCTCACGCGTGGAACGTGGAGAGATCTTCGGAAGTCAAGCAGAAGAGTCCACACAGCTTGACGGTCCACGGCGGGCCCAACACGCCCAAGTACCCGGCGGACGTCGAGACCTTCTTCGCCATGAACCCCCAGGTTGACATCGCGGTCCACGGTGAAGGCGAGGAGACGTTCGCAGCACTGCTCGATGCGCTCCAGGGCCAGTTGGGCGATGGTCCGCCACGCCTTTCGGTCTTGCGTGACGTGCCTGGCCTGACGTTCCGCGATGGAAACGAGATCGTGCACACGGGTAAGCGTGACCGCATCGCCGATCTGGATCGCATTCCTTCGCCCTACCTGACGGATCTCTTCGAGTCCGTGGGCGATGTCGAGACCACGCTGATGACGATCGAGACGAACCGCGGCTGTCCCTATGGTTGTGCGTTCTGCGACTGGGGTTCGGCCACGCTGTCCCGCATTCGCAAGTTCGACCTGGACCGCGTCTTCGCGGAGCTCGAATGGTGTGCGAAGCACAAGGTGCGAACCATCTTCTGTGCCGATGCCAACTTCGGCATCTTCCCTCGCGATGTAGACATCGCTCACAAGATCGTTGAATTGAACAAAGAATATGGCTATCCCAAGGTTTGGGAATCCAGCTACGCCAAGAACACCGTCAAGCATCTGCGAGAGATAATCGAGATCCTGACCCAAGGTGGGGTCCTGTCGACCGGAACGCTCTCGCTCCAGTCGGTCGATCAGCCAACCTTGGATGCCATTCAACGTTCGAACATCAAGGTGGAGAAGTACGACGACCTGGCGGTCGAGTTCGCCAAGCAGGGACTGCCGCTCGTCGTCGAGCTCATGATGGGCCTGCCGGGCTCCACTCTGCAGTCGTTCATCGCGGACCTACAGCAGACGATCGACAGAGAGGTGAGGGCGCGAGCCAATCCCACCGAGGTCCTGATGAACAGCCCGATGAATGCCCCCGACTACCGGGAGCAGCACCAGATAGAGACGCTGCGTCCGGTCTACCACGACTGGACCACGAAGAATGGTGTGCGAAAGAAGGCGCTGGTCATATCGACCTCGACCTTCACCCGTCCGGACTACGACCGGATGGAGCGATACCGGCAGGTGTTCCTGCTGTGCGAGAACTTCGGTGTCCTTCGCCAGGTGTCGCGGTTCGTCCGGCAAGAAGCCAACTTGCGGGAGATGGACTTCTACGCCCGTCTCGTGGACGATGTGGAAGCCGAGCCGTCGCGGTGGCCGACGATCGCGTTCACGTTGAACGGGATGATGAGCTACATGGTGCCGCCGGCCGGGTGGCGCACGTTCATCGACGAGATCCGGGACTACCTGGTGACCGAGATCGGCATCCCGGAGAGCAGCGCGCTCGACTGCGTGCTGGCTGTGCAGCATGCGCTGCTGCCTTCACCCGATCGGAGTTTCCCGTATCTCGTGAACCTCCAGCACGACTACGCGGCCTGGCATGAGGAGATGCGGGACGCGAAGCAGAACGGAAGCGCTCAAGACTGGGCGACCGCGGTTCCGCGCCTTGGCACCTTCGGGCCGGGGGTGTTCGAAGTGGACGACCCCCAGTCGATCTGTGTGTTCGGCTTCGGGATGTCGCTCGTGTTCGACGGGGAAAGCGACTGGGAGCTGGCCTCCCCTGTCGCGCGTCCCATGCGCTTCCGCCACACGGTCTACGGCTGACGAACCAACCATCAGACGCCGGGGGCTAGCTTCGCCCTCGCGCTGCCGGCGGCGGTATCGTCCCGAACTCATGTCGAGGGGAACGTCGCGTTTCCGCTGGGGCCTGGCGGCGTGCGCGGCCGGGGCGGCCGTGGTGCGCCTCGCGGTCTACTTCCGGTACTACCGCGGGGCGCCGTTCGGGTTCAACGACGCGCCCTACTACAGCCAGACGGCCACCGCGCTGGCGCACGGGCACTGGTTCGTCCTCGACGGGCAGCCGGCGGCCGAGCACGGGCCCATCACGACGTTGCTGGTCGCCCCGGTGAGCTGGATGGACTCGCCCGAGGACTGGCAGCGCCTGGTCACGGTGGTCACCGGCGTGGCCGTGGTGGTGGTCATCGGCCTGGTGGGCCGGCGGCTGGGCGGTGAGCGCGTCGGCCTGGTGGCCGCGGCCCTGGCCGCCCTCTATCCGGGGCTCTGGCTCAACGACGGCCTGGTGATGGCGGAGAGCCCGGGCGCGCTGGCCGTCGTGGTGTGGATGCTGGCGGCGCTGGTCTGGCGGGCGCGGCCGACCCCGGGGTGGGCGGCGGTCATGGGGGTGGCGGCCGGCGTGGCGATGCTGACCCGGGCCGAGCTCGGCGTGCTGATGATCGCCGGGGTGGTGGCCGCCTGGTGGCTGGGCGGGGACCGGCGGTGGCTCATGGCGGCCCTGGCCGCGGCGGGTGGGCTGCTGGTGCTGGCGCCGTGGGTGGCGTTCAACGTCGGCCGCTTCGACCGGACGGTGATCCTGTCGACCAACGACGGCACGACGCTCCGGGCTTCCAACTGCGACGCCGCCTACGAGGGCCGCGCCATCGGGAGCGCGGTGATCAAGTGCCTGGTCATCGACCCCGAGGTCGTCGGGATGGAGACATCCCAGCGCAGTGCCCGGTGGCGGGCGGACGGGATCGAGTACGCCCGCGACCACGCCGGCCGCGTGCCGGTGGTGGTGCTCGCCCGGCTGGGCCGGTCGCTGGACCTCTTCGGCCTCGGCTACCAGGTGGACGAGGACGTGCGGGAGGGGCGGCCCCGCCTGGGGTCGTGGGCGGCCATCTTCTCGTTCTGGGTGCTGGCCGCGCTGGCGCTGGTCGGCCAGCGCCGAGCGACGCGGTTCGGGCGCTTCGTCCTGTGGACCCCGGTGGCGGCCGTCCTGCTGACCGCGGTCGCGTTCTACGGAAGCCACCGCGTCCGCGCCGCGCTGGAGCCGTCCGTGGTGCTCGGCGCCGCCCTGGCGGTGGTGGCGCTGGCCGAGCGGTGGCCGTCTACCGGTCCCGGCGCGCACACGGTCGCGGCCGGCTCCGAGCCCGGCGGGGAGCTCGACCCGGCGGTGAGTGTCACAGCTCGTCGATAGGGTCCCGGTGATGACCGATCTGGTTGTGGGCGACGACGGGCGCAGCCGCTGCGCTTGGGGCGTCAGCGATCCCCTGTACGTCCCCTACCACGACGACGAGTGGGGCCGGCCGCTGCGTGACGAGCGCGCCCTGTTCGAGCTGCTGACGCTGGAGGCGTTCCAGTCCGGGCTGTCCTGGCTGACCATCCTCCGCAAGCGGCCCGGCTTCCGGGCGGCGTTCGACGGCTTCGACGTGGACAAGGTGGCCGCCTACGGCGGTGACGACCGGGCCCGCCTGCTGGCCGACACCGCCATCGTCCGCAACGTGGCCAAGGTCGACGCCACCATCGCCAACGCCCAGGCCACGGTGGCGCTCCACGACCAGGGCCGCACGCTGGGCGACCTGGTGTTCTCCCACACCCCGCCGGCCGAGGAGCGCCCGGCCGGCCGCTACCACGCCCTCTCCGAGCTCCCGGCCGCTACGCCGTCGTCCGCCGCCCTGGCCAAGGAGCTGAAGCGCTCCGGCTTCCGCTTCGTCGGCCCCACGGTGGCCTACGCCTTCATGCAGGCCGCCGGCGTGGTCGACGACCACCTGGAAGGCTGCTGGGTGGAGGCCTAGCGCTACCAGAGCTGGTCGGTGTAGCGGTCCGTGCCGGGCACGGTGGGGATGAAAGGCGAGGCCCAGCGCACCGAGCCCTGGCCGGAGGCCGCGACGGCGGCGGCGTAGTGCTCGACATCGGACCACCACTGGCTCGGCTCACCGTCGGCGAACCACAGCTGGAGCTCGCGGCGCTCGACGCCCTCGGTGCCCGGCTGGGTCACGGGGGCGTCGGCCGGCATGGGCACGGCCCGGAAGCTGAGCACCAGGGCCACCGGCGAGCCCGCGGACAGCTCGGGGCGAGGCGGCGGGTCATCGTCGCCGGCGCGCTCCACGATCACGGCCGCCAGGCCGGCGAACGGGTGGTCCAGGGCCAGCTCTGCCGGCACGCCGTCGGCGTCCCGGGAGTCCATGCCGTTGTAGAGGTACAGCAGCGTGTGGATGTGGTCGCGCTCGGGGAACATGCGCCCGTTGCGGTGCAGCCAGTGGACCTGGCGGGTCGACCAGTCCGTGTTGTCCCGGAAGCGGCCCTTGAGCGTCCAGTACAGCGCCAGGTACGACCCGGCCCGGTCGTCGCCGAACAGCGGGCTGTCCCCACCCAGGCGCATGTCCTTGAGCTCGCGGGTGCACACCCAGCGCCGGCCCGCGAAGTACCACGGGCCGATCATGCAGCCGGCGTAGAAGTGGTCCCGCTCGTACCAGCGGTTGTAAGCGACCTCGTGGCCGCGGTGCGGCTCGACCAGGGTGAACAGGGCGCTACCCAGCCGGACCTCGCCGCCGAGGTCGGCGTCGACGGCGTCGGCGGTGGCGCTCATTCGCTGATCCCGAAGCGCTCGAGCCCGAAGGCGGTGATGGCGTTGCCCCGCAGCAGCTTGTAGATCTCGCCGTCGTCCAGCCCGGCTTGGGCGCAGATGTCGGTGGCCACCTGCTTCGACTCGGGGAAGGTCGAGTCCGCGTGTGGGTAGTCGGTCTCGAAGCAGATCTGGTCGATGCCCACCACGTCCCGGTTCCTGAGCCCGGTCTCGTCGTCGAAGATGCAGCCGTACACCCGCCCCGGGAGGTAGCTGGTGGGCGGATGCGGCAGCGAGGTGCCGAAGCTGTTGTCGCTGCGCTCGGCCCACAGCTTGTCGGCCCGCTCCAGCACGTACGGCATCCAGCCCACCTGGCCTTCGGAGTAGGCGATCTTGAGCTGAGGGAAGCGCTCCAGCGTGCCCGAGAAGATGTAGTCGAGCAGCGACCCCATGGCGTTCTGGAACGTGAGGGTGGACGACACGATGAACGGCGCGTCGGGCGAGGTCGCGGGCATGCGCGACGACGATCCGATGTGCATGCAGACCACCGTG
>DASRJN010000253.1:0-13320 GCA_035649455.1 Acidimicrobiales bacterium | reverse complement strand
TCGCCGGTGGAGATGTCGAGCAGCGGCTTGATCGACAGTAGGGAGCCGAGCAGGGCCTGGGCGCCGCCGATGCGGCCGCCCTTCTTGAGGTTGTCGAGGGTGTCGAGGGCACCGAACACGTGGGTCCGGCCGACGAGGCCCTCCACCAGGGCCACAACGTCGTCCGCCGACGCGCCGTCCGCGGCGGCCTGGGCTGCCAGCGTGACCTGGGTGCCGAGGCCCGCGGTGATCGAGCGCGAGTCGACGACCCGCACGTCGAGGTCGCCGGCCACGGCCTGGGCCGCGTTCTGGGCGGCCTGGATGGTGGCCGACAGCCCCGAGGACAGGTTGATGCACACGACCGTGTCGGCCCCGGCCTCGGCCTGGCGGCGGAACGCGGCCTCGAACGCGCCCGGGGACGGGGCGGCTGTCTCGGGGAGATCCGACGTGGTGGCCAGCTTGTCGTAGAACTCGGCCACCGACAGGTCGACCCCGTCGGTGTACTCGTCGGTGCCGAAGCGGATCGACAGCGGCACGACCGCGACCCCGAGACGTTCGGCCTCGTCGGCGGGTAGATCGGCGGCGGAGTCGGTGACGATGCGGACCGGCATGGGCGGCGACCCTAGCCCGCTGACCGGGGCCCTGGCGTGCCCGCAGCCGCCCCGACCGCCACATGCGCACGCCCGCACCCATGGTCGGCGAATCCGAAGAGGGGCGTGCCGGTCAGCGGCGGTGGCCGGCCATGTGGGCGGGCCGGTACTCGTGGTCGGGGATCGGGGCCCGGATGGGGGCTGGTCCCGCGCCGGCGAGGGGGGCGGGGGGTTCGGGCGGTTGGGCCGACGGGGGCATGAGGTGGCGGGAGCGGCGGGCGTTGCGCCAGTGGCGGCCCCACCACACCAGCAGGAACAGGCCGGCACCGATGGACAGGGCGAGGCCGACGCCGGAGATGGCGGTCGAGCGCACGTCGAAGGTGGACGTGTCGAGCACGATCGAGCCGTCGGGGCTCGTCACCGTCACGTCGAGCGTGAACGCACCCGAGGTCCGCACCCGTACCGGCACCTCCAGGCGGGTGGTGCCGGGCTCCAGCGTCGTGGGGACGACCGTGCCGTCGGGGAACTCCAGCTGGTCGCTGTCGACCGTGACCAGGACCTGCAGGTTCTGGTTGGACAGGTTCGACAGCGCGATCGGGACGGTGCTGGAGCGGGAGGTGAGCGTGATGCGGAACTTGTCCGGCAGCGTGACCGCGCCGCTCACCGTGGTCAGCGCGGTGTTGACCCGGTCGACGTAGGCGGGGCGCTGCTGGTCGGGCGTGTCGGTGCCCGTGCTGACCAGCAGCGACTGCTGCAGCGAGGAGGCCAGCGCCGGGTCGCCGACCAGGCCACCCAGCCCGTTGACCCGCTCGTGGGCCGCCGTCAGCGAGCCGGCGATGGGACGGAGGTCCTCGCTGACCTCATGGGCCGCGAGCGTCACCGTGGGCGGACCGCCGTCGCCCGGTGGCACGGTGTCGAAGATCTGCGGCAGCGGCACCGCCTGCACCGCCTGGCCGTCGGCCAGGGCGTTCACCGCCACCGCCGCCGAGGCAGGATCGAGGTGGGCGTCGGGTGGCAGGTGCACGACCACGGCCCGGGGCTCGGCCGGCGCCTCCAGCCACGCGATGGTGAGCTCGGCGACGAACTGGTGCGCCCCCAGCACCCCGGACCCGTCGATGAAGTGGTCGGCGAGCTGCGGGTCGCTGACCATCGCCAGCGGGCCGCCCTGCCCCAGGCGGACCGGCGTGGTGGGCACGGCCGGCTGGTCGTCTCCACCGTCGTCGATCACGCTCGGCGGCACCAGCGCCTTGTCCAGGCCGAGCCGGACCGCCAGCCGGGCGGCCTCGCTGCCGAGGGTGGGGCCCCACAGCCAGACACCGCCCACGGGCTCGGTGGCCAGCCGGGAACGGATGATGTTGGAGCCACCTGTCGCCTGGGCGTTGGCCTCGCCGATCAGCCCGGCCCGCTGGAGCGCGGAGAGGTCGATGTCGACGTAGGGGCGGGCCAGCACCGGCCGGGATGCGGCGTCCTCCTTCAACGCCGCGACCTGGGCCACGCCCTGGGGCCCGTCGACGGCCAGGGCCTCCACGGTCTCGGGGCGCGGCGCCACGGTGAGCGGCACACCCCTCGTGTCGGCCAGCAGGTCGGTCCGCTCCTGCGTCCGCTCCAGCGCGTCGTCGGGCAGCACCACCGAGCCGTCGGGTTGCAGCGCCAGGGGCGAGGCGACGTCGACCACGACCGCCACCGACAGGGGTGGGAACTCGTCGGTCGCGGTGAGGTAGGTCAGGTAGGTGACGAAGCTGGACAGGACGCTGCCGTCGCCCGCCAGGAGCTGGACCTCGACCGGGTAGACGCCCCGGCCCGGCAGGGCCACGCCGCTGCGGCCGGCCACGAACCCCACGGTGACGGTGCCGCCCGGCCCGGCGGGAAGCTCGGCGATCGGCTGGCGGACCGTTCCCGACGCCAGCACACCGCCCAGCTCGCCGTCCAGCGTGCGGCGGAAGTCCTGGCGGGACCCGGGCGCCCGGTGCACCACCAGGCGCACGGAGGCATCGACCGGCGCGGCGGAGAGCTGGGTGCGGACGTCGAACCGCTCGCCCGGGTGCACCCAGGTGGTCTGGCTCACCAGCTCGATGGTGGGAGCCGGCTGGGCGCTCGCCGGCGCCGGCACGGCCAGCCCGAGCCCGAGCACGAACGCGGCGAGGATCACCAGCGGCGCGGCGACGAGCCGGGTGTGGCGCGGGGCGATCACCCCGTGACCCCGAGCGATATCTCCATCACCGCCAGCCCGTGCGGTTGCAGCACGAACCCGGCGCGCTGGTAGAGCCGCAACGACCGGTCGTTGCCCTCCTGGGTGTTGACCAGCGCGTCGCGGGCGCCCCAGCGGCGCAGCCAGCGCAGCCCGTCGGCCAGCAGGGCGGCGCCCACCCCGTGGCCCTGGCTCTCGGGGTCGACGGCCAGCCGTTGCACGTAGCCGCGGGGCCCGGCCCGGCCGCACACCGCGTAGCCGATGATGCCGGCTGACGTGCGAGCCACCTGGAAGTGGACGTTGGCGGTGGCCGACAGGGCCTCGGCCAGGCCGAGGTGGTCGAGCCGCCAGAACGGGGCGAAGGCGGCGTGGTCGACCACCAGCACGTCGTCGTGCTCGCGCCGGCGCCCGCGGCGCACATCGACGCCCGGGGGGACCGGCGCGGGCACGAGACGGTCGAAGCTGTGGAGGAGCAGGTGGAGGCGCTGCGTCTCGACGAACCCGGCCTCCACGAACGCCGGCTGGTCGGCGCGGGGGAGGGCAGCGGTGATGGCGCCCCGATAGCCGGCGCGGCGCAGGGACTCGAGGCCGCGGCGGACGTCGTCCGTGCTGAGGGGCCCGAGCAGGTCGCTGGCCGGGGTCACGTGCGCGACGTGAGGATCGCCCTGCCAGGGGCGGGCGCGCAGGCGTGAGCCGCTGCGGACGGGGGTGCGCATCAGGCTCATCGTCGTCGACGGGCCTCTGTCATTCCTATGAGCGTAAACGGCGCGCGCCCCCACTTCCGCGCCGGGCGCTCGACAAGCCCGTTAGCGTCGGGGTGGATGGCGATCCTGTTCGTCACGCATCCCCGGTACGCCGAGCACGACACGGGGACGGGCCACCCTGAGCGACCCGCGCGCCTGGTGGCGGTGGAGGACGGCCTCACCCGGTCGGGCCTGGACACCGAGCTGATCCGAGCGGAGTCCCGCCCGGCCACCGTGCGCGAGATCGAGGCGGTGCACACCACTACATATGTCGGCGCGCTGGAGCGGTTCTGCCGCAGCGGCGGCGGCCATCTCGATGCCGACACCTCGGCGGGGCCGGCCTCGTGGGACGCGGCGCTGCTGGCGGCGGGGGCGGGCCTCACCGCCATCGCGCGCCTGGAGGCGGGGGAGGCGACGGCCGCGTTCTGCGCGGTCCGCCCGCCCGGCCATCACGCGCTGTCGGCGCGGGCGATGGGGTTCTGCCTGTTCAACAACGTGGCGGTGGCGGCGGCGGCGCTGGCGCACGCGGGCCAGCGGGTGCTGATCGTCGACTACGACGCCCACCACGGCAACGGCACGCAGGAGCTGTTCTACGACGACAAGCGTGTGACGTACGTGTCGTTCCACCAGTGGCCGCTCTATCCGGGGACCGGCGGGGTGCTCGAGACCGGCGAGGGCGAGGGGGTGGGCCGCACGGTGAACGTGCCGGTCCCGCCGGGCGCGACCGGCGACGTCTACCGGGCGGCGATCGACGAGGTGGTGGCGCCGCTGGTGGAGGAGGTGGGCGCCACCTGGCTGCTGCTGTCGGCGGGCTTCGATGCCCACCGCGCCGATCCGCTCACCGACTTGGGCCTGACCTCGGGCGACTACGCCGACCTGACCCGAGTCCTGGCCTCGCTGGTGGAGCCGGGGCGGGTGCTGGCGTTCCTGGAGGGCGGCTACGACCTGGAGGCCCTGCGCGACTCCACCGCGGCGGCGCTGAGCGGGCTGGCGGGCGAGCGCCTGCATCCCGAGGCCCCCAGCGGCGGAGGTCCGGGGCGCGACGCGGTGGCGGCGGCCGAGGTCGCCCACCGCCGGGCCGTCGCCGCCGCGCGGTGAGCCGACCGCGACGACCACTCGCCCGCTGACCATGGGATAGTGGCGGCTGGTGGTCGGGGAATCCTCAGGGTCCCGCGTGCCCGCCGGCACGCCACGCCGCCGGTGGCCCGCGGTCCTGGTCGGCGCGCTGGGCGCCGCCGCGCTGGTGGCTGCGGCCGTGGTGGGGGTCACCGCCGGCGACCAGGCGGACGTCTTGTTGACCGGGGACGGCGACGAGGCCGCGGCCGGGGACGACGGGGGTAGTCCCGCCGGGATCTTCACCCAGGCCGCCGAGGCGCTCAACCAGGCCGGGAGCTTCCGCTACGAGGGGACGCGGGAGTACCGAGACGTGGACTTCGAGCAGCACACCACCCCGGACCGCGACCCCGAATACGGCAACATGGACGTTCGCGGCGAGGTCGAGCTGCCCGGCGACGTGCGGGAGACGACCGAGTACCACATCGGGTACTACTCCGAGCACGTGGGCGTCTCGCTGCCGGCCGGACCGGCGGTCTGGATGCGCTTCACCGCGTATCCCGATCAGTTGGACCAGCGGCAGTGGTCGGCGACCCGCGATCTCCAGTGGCCGGACATGTCCCTGTTGCCCGAGTGGTTGGGTGGGGCCACCGAGCACTTCCGCGACGGCGAGGACCCCGAGGGGCGACCGATCGTGCGGGCCGAGGTCGCTCCCGGCCTGTTCGGCTCCCTCAGCGAGGACATCGACTCGGCCGAGATCGCGGTGACGCTGGACGGCGACGGGGCGCCGCTCTCGGTGGATCTCACGCTGAACGGCTCGGCGTGGGGGCTCGACCAGCACGTCCGCCTGGCCGACCTGGGCGCGGACATAGAGGTGCGCCTTCCCGGCTCGGCCTCCCGGGACGACACGCCCAGCTTCGCGGAGGAAGACCTGGCGCAGTTCGACGATCCTGTCGCCCTGGGCGTCGCCAGCGTGCCTCGGGGGTGGGACACGGCGGGCGCCTGGGTGGTACCTGACGACGAATCAGGCTGCTTGCAGGCGATCGTCGCCTACTCCGGTGAGAGCGACGACGACTACTTCACGGTGGCCACGATCGACGCCGGCTGCCTGAACGAGGACGACACCGAGGATGGTGACCCGCTGGACGTGGCCGGGTTCAGCGGCGCGGCCCACCAGGACGACGACATCTACGCCGGCACTCTCGTGTCCGGAGAGGTCGCGTTGGGGTTCGAGACCACGCTCCCGGCGCCTGCCGCGCAGCAGCTGCTGGCGACCTTGGCCGAGTTCGATCCGGAGGACGAGCCCTCTCACATCGACGTCGAGGGATGAGCCCCGCCATCGGATAGTGCCCCCCTGGTGATTCGATCCCGATCTCGACACCAGGAGCTGAGCGGCGATGTCCAGCCTGTAAGCCGAAGGGAGTCGGGCGCCAGGTCACGTACCCTGGCCGGTCGTGATCCCCGCCCGGCTGCAGCCGATCCTCGACGACGTCCGGCCCCTGGCCGAGCGGTTCGGCGCGTCCGGCCATTCCCTGTACCTGGTGGGCGGGATCGTGCGCGACCTCGTGCTGGGACGGCTGCGACCGGGCGCCGACCTCGACCTCACCACCGACGCCCGCCCCGGCGAGGTTCGGAGTCTGCTGGCGGGCTGGGCCGACAGCCTGTGGTCGCAGGGCGAGGCCTTCGGCACCATCGGGGCCCGCAAGGGCGACGCCATCTTCGAGATCACCACCCACCGCGCCGAGGCCTACCGCGAGGACTCCCGCAAGCCCCACGTCGTGTTCGCCACCGACATCGCGGAGGACCTGTCGCGGCGCGACTTCACGGTGAACGCCATGGCTCTACGCCTGCCGGACATCGAGCTCATCGACCCGTTCGACGGCGTCGCCGATCTGGGTGCGGGCGTGTTGCGCACGCCGCTGGCGCCGGAGGTGTCGTTCTCCGACGACCCCCTACGCATGCTGCGGGCCGCCCGCTTCATCGCCGGCTACGGGCTCAAGCCCGACGACGACGTGGTGTCGGCGGTGCGGGCACTGGGGGACCGGCTCGGCATCGTGTCGGCCGAGCGCATCCGCGACGAGCTGTCCAAGCTGCTGGTGGTGGACGACCCGAGCGCGGGCCTGTGGTTCCTGGCCGACACCGAGCTGGCGGACCAGTTCCTGCCGGAGCTGCGGGCGTTGCGCCTCGAGCAGGACCCGATCCACCGCCACAAGGACGTTCTCGCCCACACCATCGCCGTGGTGGCCAAGACGTCGCCGCGGCTGGTGCTGAGGCTCGCTGCCCTGCTCCACGACGTGGGCAAGCCGGCCACCCGGGACATCGGCCCCCGGGGCGTGAGCTTCCACCACCACGAGGTCGTGGGGGCACGGATGGCCCGCACGCGGCTGCGGGAGCTGCGCTTCCCCAACGACGTGGTCGACGACGTGCAGCGGCTCGTCTTCCTGCACCTGCGCTTCCACGGCTACCAGGACGAGGTGTGGACCGACGCCGCGGTGCGGCGCTACGCCCGTGACGCCGGGGACCTGCTGGACGATCTCAACGAGCTGACCCGGTGCGACTGCACCACCCGCAACGAGCACCGGGCCCGCATGCTGGCCGCCCGGATGGACGCGCTGGAGGCCCGCATCGCCGAGCTGAGGGAGCAGGAGGAGCTCGACGCCATCCGGCCCGACATCGACGGCAACCGGGTGATGGAGCTGCTCGGCATCGGTCCCGGTCGCCAGGTGGGCGAGGCGCTGGCCATGCTGCTGGAGGCGCGGCTCGACGAGGGCCCCCTCGGCCCGGAGGAAGCCGAGCGCCGCCTGCTGGCCTGGTGGGCCGACCGCCCGCAGGCGACCTAGCCAGCCCCCCTCGGCCCCCGGGATAGCATCGCCCGGTGCTGGGACGACGCAAGCAGCCCTACGCCGAGCCGCCGGTCCCGACCGGCGAGCACGAGCCCTTCGTGCTCGACGACGACGTGCTGGACAAGGCCGGCTTCACCCGGGAATCGCTGGCCGACGAGCTCGCGACTCGCTCGTGGTTCCACACCTTCGACTTCGGGGACGGCCTACGCACCTCCGGGCGCGACGCGACCGAGATCAAGCTGGCGGCCCTCGAGCTGCCCGATCTCACCGGAAGATCGGTCATCGACATCGGGGCCTACGACGGCTACTTCTCGTTCGAGTGCGAGCGGCGGGGTGCGTCCCGCGTGGTGGCGAACGACCACTGGGCCTGGACCTGGCCCGGCGAGGACGCCCGCCGCAACTTCGACCTCGTGGCCACGGTCCTCGACAGCCAGGTCGAGCCGCTGGCGGTCCCGGTCGAGGACCTGAACGGCACCGAGCACGGCACCTACGACGTGACGTTGTTCCTGGGCGTGCTCTACCACGCGCCCGACATGCTCGGGTACCTGGCGACTGCCCGCTCCTTGACCTCGGACATGCTCGTGCTGGAGACCCTGGTCGATGCGCTCGACATCGACCGGCCGGCCGCCATCTGCTACCCCCCGGGCGCGATCCCCGGCGACGACAGCAACCACTGGGGCCCGAACCCGGGGTGCGTGGAGGCCATGCTGGAGCGAGCCGGCTTCAGCCGGGTCGAGCGGCGCAGCCTGTGGCACCGCAATACGCTGGCCGAACTGGGCGTGCGCCCCCGGTCAGGCCGCGTGACCGACGGCCGTATGGTGTTCCACGCCTGGGTCTAGGCCCTCAGGGCCTACGTGCCGAGCTTGCGGGCGCGGACGATCAGGGTCGGGGGGACCCAGAGCATGGCGTCGGACCAGGTGTCGCCGGCGACCGTGCGGTCCGGTTGGGGCTCCAGCAGGGTGTCGACCGCGAAGCCGGCGCGCCCCAGGCTGGCGAACAGGCCGGTCAGGCTGATCACCCGGTCGGGCTCGGCCCGGCCCTCCGCCACCGACCAGGGCGGTGGCGTGGTGTCCCACCACGGGCGGCGCAGGATGGGCTCGCCGCCGGTGGGGTCGAGCATCACGAAGGCGGGATGGGGCAGCGAGAACACGAAGGGCCGGTCGGTGCGCAGCACCCGGTGGACCTGGCGGAACACCCGGTCGACGTCGTCCACCGTGGCCAGGCCGTAAGCCGACACCGCGGCGTCGATGGTGTCGGCCCGCACGAAGGCGAGCTCGGCCAGCGGGCCGTGGTGCGTCTCGACTCGCACGCCCTCCCGCTCGGCCCGGTCCCGGGTCTCGGCCAGGTTGGCCGCCTCGTCGTCCACGGCGATGACCCGGGCCCCGGCCTTCGCGAGGGCTACCGCACCCGCTCCCGCACCGCATCCGAGGTCCAGCACCCGGCGGCCGGACACCTGGCCCAGGAGCTTGAGCTCGCTCTCGGGCGGCAGTCCCGGTCCGTAGCGGACGGCGTCGGCGTCGAGCGTGGCGCCGGACGCACCGGCGAGAGAGAAGCGGGTCCAGGCCATCGCCCCAGTCTGACGCGCGCGGCCCGCCGATGTCGTTGTGTGGTCGTCCAACCTTTTTCCGCGCGAAAGGTGTTCTATCGTGTACGCAGATGGGGGCAAGGGGTGCAAGACTTTCGCTGCCCATGACTCCTGACGTGGCAGCAAGGGGCACGGGACCGAGGTCACCGGTCGGGCTCGGCCCGGACAGCGGGTCGATGCCGAGCGGCGGGGTCCTGGCGGTGCTCTTCTCCTGGGCCGGCGACGGCCGGTGCATCGGCGCGCACTCGGCGGGCCCGACGGGAGCGCTGCTCCCCGCCTTCGCGATGCACGGAGACGGCTGGCTCGACACCCTGCATCCCGACAGCCGGGCCCTGGCGACCGAATCGCTGGACAGCGTCCTGGGTGGGAGTGCCCCCCGCGAGGAGACGGTCCGTCTGGCGGATCGCGACCGGTGGGCAGTGCTGCGCATGGGCCCCCTCGCTGCGGGCGACGGGGCGCCCGAGGCCGGTGACGGCCCGCAGCCCGCGGCCGCCGGCGTCCTGGTGGACGCCACCCGCTCGCTGGGCGCCAGCGCTCACCTGGCGCGGCTGGTCGAGGGGTTCAACCGCCTGCGCAGCCCGCTCGACATCGTCGCCGCCACCCTCGACGCGGCCGTGGGCATCCTGAAGGGCCGCACCGCCACCCTGCATGTGCTGTCCGACGCCGGCGACGAGCTGGTGATCGCCGGGGGCACGGGCGTGCCCACCGCGGTGGTGGAGGAGCGCTTCGGCCGCATTCCGCTGTCCTCTCCGCTGCCCGGGGCCGAGGTCATGCGCACCGGCCGTCCGATCGCCATCGCCTCACCGGCCGACCGGCACGAGCGCTACCCGTCCATGGAGGTCCCCGGCATCGAGTACGACCCGGCCTTCGTGGTCATGCCGCTGCGGGACAGCGATGGCCGGGCCTTCGGGGTCATGGGGATCGGCTTCCCCGAGGAGGTCCTGCTCACGGACGGCGACGCCCAGTTCCTGGAGGACGTGGCCGCCCAGTGCGCCCTGGCCCTCGACCGGGCCCGCCTGGCCGATGCCGCCGACCGGGCCCAGGAGCACCTGGGCTTCCTCGACGAGCTCAGCGCGGCCCTGTCGAGCAGCCTGCAGATCGACACCGCGCTCGCCCAGCTGGCGGGGATGACGGTGCCTCGCATCGCCGACTGGTGCGTAGTGCGCATGATCGAGTCGGCGTCCAAGCCCCGCCCGCTGGTGGGGGCCGCCCACGTCGATCCCGACCAGCTAGGCCTGCTGACCCGGCTGGCCCAGCGCATCCCGCGGGACCTCCGGGGGGCGGGCGAGATGGGGGCGGCGCTGGCCAGCGGGCGGCCGATCATCCGCGGCACCCGGGGCGTGGCCATGCTGGCCCCGATGTTCGACGACCTCGCCGACCGGAAGCTGGTCGAGGAGGTGGGGGAGGGCGGTGTGGCCGTGTTCCCCTTGCACGCCCGGGGCCGGATGCTGGGCGCGCTGGCGTTCGGCAATCGTCCCGGCCGCGCGTTCCGCGACGCCGACATCGACCTGGCCCAGGCGGTCGCCCGGCGGGCGGCGGTGATCGTCGACAACGCCCGCTTGTTCCACGAGCAGTCGGCGGTGGCCCGGGCGTTGCAGGACAGCCTGCTCCCGGCCCGCCTGCCCGACATCCCCGGCATCGAGCTCGGCGCCCGGTACCGGGCGGCCGGCCAGGGCCTGGACGTGGGCGGCGACTTCTACGACGCGTTCCAGGCCGACGCCAACTGGTGGATCATCGTGGTGGGCGATGTGTGCGGCCACGGCGTAGAGGCCGCCGCCACCACCGGGCTGGTGCGCCACACCATCCGCTCGGCCGCCATGAGCGGCGTGATGCCGTCGGCCGTGCTGACCCACCTCAACGGGATGCTCCTGCGGGCCGACGGCGAGCGCGACGTGGTGGACGACGACCGCGTCCCGGTCAGCCCCCGGTTCTGCACCGTGCTGATCGGAGCGGTGCAGCCCACCGACCGGGGGGTCGACATCATCCTGTGCTCCGGCGGCCACCCGCTCCCCCTGGTGAGCCGGGCGGTGGGGCGGGTCGACCCGGTGGGCGTGCCGGGCACGCTGCTGGGCGTCACCGAGGACCTGAGCCTCACCGACAGCGTCGTCCACCTCGACCCGGGTGAGGCCCTCGTGTGTTACACGGACGGCCTCATCGACCGGCGCACGGGCCGGCGGGCGTTCGGCGAGGAGGGCATCGTCAAGGCCATGTACCAGGGCAAAGGACTGTCGGCCGCGGGCCTCGCCCGGCTCATCGAGGCCGAGGCGCTCAGCTTCGTCGACGACGAGCCGGGCGACGACATGGCCGTCCTCGCCCTCCTCGCGATGCCTGCGGACTAGCGCCCGCAGGCATCGGCACGGTGCTGCCTCGAAGCCTCGCTGTGGAGCCGCAGCCCGGCCGCCAAATCGCGGACTCTTGGGCTGCGGCTCACGCCCTGTCCGCTCGGCTGGCCTGCGGACCAGCGCCCGCAGGCGTCCTAACCGGCGTTGCTGGCGACGATGTCGCCAGTGGGGGCGACGGAGCCGGCCGAGGGCTCGGTGCTGAGGGCGAATCTGCTCGTGCCCGCAGGGATGCCGACGGTCGCCACCTGCTGGCCGCCGTCGCCGATCACGCCCAGGGAGACGGGATCGGGGCCGTCCAGCGTCCACAGCTGGTAGGCCTGCCCGGCGGGCAGGGTCGGCAGGTCGTCCAGCACGATGTAGCCGGTCGAGCCGTCGGTGACCACCCGTGCCGCGTCGCGGCCGTCGCCGGTGGCCAGGGTGGCCACCGAGGCACCGGGCTGCTCCATGGCCGCCGCGGCCAGCTGGGCCAGGTTGGCGGGCTCGTCGTCGCTCGCGGCGATGGCCGCGCCCACCACGCCGCCCACCACCAGGGCGACCGCCGCCGCCACCCCGGAGATGGCCACCCAGCGGCGAGACGGCTCGGTCCGGCGCGGGCGCAGGTGTGTCGGCGGTGCGGGTGCCCCGACCGCCGGTCCGGTGCCCCGCTGGCTGCCGGGCAGGGCCGGGGGCGGGGGAGCCGCCGGGGCAGAGGGCATGACCGCGAGCGGCGTGGGCACGTCGGCCGCGCCGGTCTGGGCCGCGATGCGCTGCCAGACCGCGGGCGGGGGCGGCTCGTCGTCGGTGAGCGCGGCCAGCGTGGACCGGTGCTCGTCGACGATGGCAGTGCAGGCGGGGCAGCGCAGCAGGTGGGCCTCCACCATCTGGCGCTCGTCGTCGTCGAGCGCGTCGAGGGCGTAGACGGCCAGCTCGTCGAGCGGATGGTCGTCGGTCATGGCGTCACCCCCTCGGCTTCCAGGGCGCGCCGGAGCTTGCCCAGGCCGGACCGGATGCGGCTCTTGACCGTGCCTTCCGGCTGCCCGAGCGCGGCCGCGGTGTCGCGGTAGCTGCGCCCGCCGAAGTAGGCGAGCACGATCGGGTTGCGCTCGTCGGGGACGAGCATGTCGAGGGCTCGCCGCACGTGGTCGGCCAGGTCCAGCTCCTGGATCGTCGACTCGACGTCGGACTCGAGACCGGGCGTGGCGGCATAGCGGCCGTCGCGCTCGTCTCGCCGCCGGCGTGCCTCCTCGGACCGCACGGTGTCCACGCTACGGCCGTGGGCCTGCGCCAGCAGCCACGAGCGCAGCGAGCCGCGCTCGGCGTCGAAGCGCCCGGGGTTGGCCCAGAAGTCGCAGAACACGGTCTGGCACACCTCTTCGGCCAGATGGTCGTCGCGCAGCACCCGCCGCGCCAGGCTCCATACCGCCCCGCCGTAGCGGCGGTAGATCTCGGCGAGGGCGCGGCCATCCTGGCGCGCCACCGCGGCGGCGAGCCCGGCGTCGCTGGTCCCATCGTGGGTCGCGGCGGCCATCCCGGGCCGTCACCGTAACCGCCGGTGCGGACGGGGCGGTACAGGCGGGTCACGCGGCGCTCGCCGTGGGACCCCCCGGACCGATCTGGGCCACCGGTGCGCCGTAGCGGTCGAGCACACCCGAGACGAGGCGCAGGTCGGCGAGCCCGGGCAGCCGGTCGATGCGCCGGTCGATCCGGGCCGCCATGTCCTGGCCGGGCTCGTCCCCGAACAGGGTCTGGACCATGAACGCCACCTCGTCCGCCGGCATCACGCCCGCGCCCACGGGTCGCCACAGCCGGCGCAACGCCCAGCGCACCATCCGCCGGGCACGGGGGTGGTCGGCCAGCCGGTGGGAGGCCTCGCCCGCGTAGAAGGCGATGTGGTTGCCCTCCTGCCGCATGATGCGGTTGAGCAGCTCGGTGAGGACGGGATGCTGGGCCCGGGCGATCAGCCGGGCATAGCCGGCCTGCGTGGTCCACTCGTTGACCGCGCCCCAGGTCATGTGCAG
>DASRJN010000252.1:0-5325 GCA_035649455.1 Acidimicrobiales bacterium | reverse complement strand
CAGGCCCTCGACGCCCCCACCGCCGGCCAACCCCCAACCGCAGCACGCCCAGCCACCGACAGCCAGGCCCTCGACGCCCCCGCCGCAGGCCAACCCTCGACCGCAGCACGCCCAGCCACCGACAGCCAGGCGCCTGCCGCAGCCCCGCCTACCGACAGTCGGCCCACGGGCGCAACCCCGGCCACCGCCACGCCGCCACCCGCCGGCCGGCCCGGCGGCGCAGCCCAGCCCACCGCCGAGCCACCCCCCGCGGGCCGACCAGGCGCCGCAGGCGAGCCGCAATCGGGCAGCCGATCCCCCGATGCGGGGGCCGCGGGCCCTGAGCACACGTCGGCCGGGCCGGGGGTGGGGGCGCCGCGGCATCTGGCGGACCGGTCGGGACGGGGCCGGGTTCTGGTGGGGGTGGTCGTGGCGCTCGGGTTCGTCGCGGTGGTGGGGCTCGGGGCGATGCTGGTGGCGGAGGCCGGGTCCGAGGAGCCCGGCGCGTCCACCGGGACCACGGTGCCGTCGCGGGCGACGACGTCGAGCGAGGTGGTGACGACGACCACGACGGTCGTGGTCGCGTCGCCCGCCGAGGCGTTCGCGGGGGCGGCCGCCCGGTTGGAGGACGCGGGGACGTTCGCGTACCGGGGGACGGTGAGCGCCAGCGACGTGAGCGCGGTGCGGCCCTCGATGTGGCTGGCCGTCGACATCACGGTGGAGGGTGAGGCGTCGCTGGCTGACGGGCGGGTGCACGAGGTGGCGGTAGCGGACAACGGGGAGGCGACCGAGACCGTGGTGGCCGGGGTCGACGTGTTCGGGCGGTCGGCTCGGAGCCGGGACCTGCTGGCCGGCACCAGCTACGAGGGCATCCCCGAGCTGTCGGGCGCGGAGCCGGCGTCGAAGGGGGCGGCCGGCCTCGGGCAATGGCTGGCGGGGGTCACCGAGCCGACGGCGGCGGGCGTGGACGGCCAAGGCCGGCCGGTGTACCGCGGGGTCATCCCGGCGTCCGTGCTCGGGCCCACCGAGCGGGGGCGTCGGGCGGTCGACGCCGAGGTCCTGCTCACGCTGGGTCGGGCCGGCGATCCCGTGCACGTCGACATCACCACTGGGCCCGACGGCCCGCCGTTGCACCTCGCGCTCGATCTCAGCGACCTAGGGGCGCCGGTCGACATCGAGCCGCCGGCCGAGGTCTAGGGCTGGCCGGCCCACAGGCCCGAGGCGACGGCCTCGGGTAGCGCCCAGGTGGCGGAAGCGGGATGGCCGGCGCGGACCGCGCTGGCGCTGACCGTGTGGAGGGCGGCGGGCACGTCCAGCAGCTCGACGCCGGTGGGATGGTCGCCGGCTCGGGGAGCGACCAGGACGCGGGGCAATCGGGCCAGTGCCTCGTCCCGAGCCGCGGCGGAGTCGTACCAGGCCGGGTCCAGGACCTGGGCCCACTTGTCGGCCCCCACGACGACTGCGTCGTAGCCCGTGGCGATGTCCGCGATCAGCCGATCCTCCGTCACCACGACGCCCAGCCACGGACGGGATGCGGCCACCGCCTGCAGGACCGACCGGCGGCGGTCCACCGGCGGGCCGTCGGCGGGCGATTTGCCCAGCGGCGCCACCGAGAGGACCAGGTCCACCCGATCCAGGCCGGCCTGGCGTCGAGCGGCCTCCGCGACCGCGAGATGAGCGATCGTCGGCGGGTTGAAGGATCCGGGATAGCAGCCCACCAACACGGACGTGAACACTACGAGGACAGCATGCGCACCACGACGTTCCACCTGAGCTGTGCGGCCGGGTTCGAATCGGTGGTCGGCCACGCCCTGCGCAGCGACCTCAGCGCGCTGGCGCGCCTCGACGAGGCGTCGGGCCGGCTGCGCCTGGAGGCGCCCCCGCAGGTCGCGGCCGTGCTGCGCGACCTGCCGTACCTGACGGTGGCGCTGGAGGAGCTGGCGGTGGTCCGCTACCGGGGGATGGACGCGGCGTTGCGCTCGCTGGCCGGCGCGCTGGACGGACGGTCGCGCCCGCCGGTGGTGCGGGCCGCCCGGACGTTCCGCCTGCGGGTGTCCGACGCCGGCCGGCTGGTGCGGGTGGGCCCGGGCGCCCGCGAGGCGCTGGAGCGGGCGGTGTCCGGCTGGGGCCGGCTGCAGCCCGAGCCCCGGGGCGGCGACCTGGAGCTGTGGGTCACCCACCGCCGGGACGCCCCCGAGGTCGACCTGTCGGTGCGCTTCGACGTGCCCGACGTGGCCAAGGTGCCCGCGGGCGCCCTGCGACCCGAGGTGGCCGGCGCCTTGGTGCGGGTGGAGGAGCCCAAGCCGCACGAGCGGGTGCTCGACCCGTTCGCGGGCAGCGGCGCCATCCCGCTCGCCCGGGCCCGCTACCCGCACCGCTCGATCGTCGCCACCGACGTCCACGGGGCCAACGCGGCCGCGCTGCGCCGGCTCCACCCGGGCGTACGTGCCGCCTGCGTCGACGTGCACAACCTGCGGGCGCTGCGGGACCTGGTGGACGGCGGCACCGTCGAGCGCATCATCACCGACCCGCCGTGGGGGAAGTACGAGGGCGCGCCGGTCGACGCGCTCGACATCCACCGGGCCCTGTGGGCCGTGGGCGACGACCTGCTGGCGCCCGGAGGTTCGCTCACGGTCCTCACCGGGGCGGCCGACGACGCCCGCTCGGCCCTGACCGACAGCGACCTGGTCGAGACGGCCGCGCTGCGGGTGCTGGTCAACGGCAAGAAGGCGACCGTGCTCACGGTCCGCCACCTCGACCGCTGAGGCTCCCCGGCTCTGGCAACCTGGGGGCGATGAGCGACGTCGCGGACCGGATAGCCGAGATCTACGGCGGGCCGCTCGACGAGTTCGTCTCGGCGCGGGACGCCCTGGCCCGCGAGCTGCGCCAGGCCGGCGACCGGGACGGTGCAGCCGAGGTCAAGGCGTTGCGCAAGCCGCGGGCGCTCGCCTGGGTCCTCGACGCCGCGGCCCTGGCGGCCCCCGACGCGCTGGCGGGCCTCGCCGCGGCGGTGGACGAGGCCGGCAAGGCCCAGGGCGGCGGCGGCGACGTGCGCGCCGCGCTGGCGAGCCTCCGGGAGGCCGAGGCCGCGCTCGTGACGGCGGCGGTCGAAGCCGCCGCCGCGCACGGCCAGCGCTTGGAGCCCAGCGCGGCCGGCGGTGCGCTGCGGGCGGTCATCGCCGACCCCGAGGCGCTGGCCGACCTCGAGGCCGGCCGGCTGGTCGACCTTCCGGCCACCGGTGGGCTCGGCGTCGCGTTCTCCGGCGGCGGCACCAGTGCCCCCGCCCGTGACGCCTCGACGAAGACCTCGTCCCGCGCCAAGGCCGCCCCGGCCAAGGCCGCCGCCGCGCCGTCCCGGGCCAAACCGGAACCGAAGGCACCGGAGGTGGACCTGGCTGCCTTGACCGCGGCCCGGCGGGCGGTGGGTGCGGCCGAGCGCGCGTTGCGCAGCGCGATCAACACGGCGCGCCGCGAGGCCAGCACGGCCGACGAGGTGGAGGAGCGGGCGGCCGCCGCCCGGCGGCGGGCCGACGACGCGGCCGAGGCCGAGCGGTCCGCCGAAGCCACCCTGGCGCACGCCCAGGAGGCGCTCGCCGCCCTGGAGGGTCAGAGCTCGCGCCGGTAGGCCTCCAGCCGTTCGACCAGCTCGTGCGGATGGGCCAGAGCGGGGAGGTGGCCGCCGTCCATCTCGTCGGGAACGATCCCCAACCGCTCCCGCACCACCCGCCGCTGGAACTCGGCCGGGAAGAAGCGGTCGTCCCGGCACAGCAGGAACCGGGTGGGCACGTCCGGCCAGGCGGCGAGGGGCCACGGCTTCTCGAACGGGGTGCCCGACTGGTCCCGTATGTGCGCGGCCGACTCGGCCAGCACGTCGGGCGGCACGTCGTGCAGGAACAGCTCGACCGGGTCGTCGCCCCAGCCCGCCGCCTCACGGGCCTCGTCGTGGCCGGTGTTGACCCACCACTCGCTGCCCGACTCGCCCGGGGCGGGGACCATGGCCGCCAGCAGCACGATCAGGTCCACCGGGACCCGGTCGGCCACCAGCGGGGCGGTGAAGCCCGCCATCGACTGGGCCACGAGGATGACGTCGCGGCGGTCGCCCATGGCGTCCACCACCACTCGGGTGTACTCCTCCAGCCCGGCGGTGTCGTCGTCAGCGGGCAGGTCGACGGCTACGACCTCGTGGCCGAGGGCGGTGAGCTCGGGAGCGACCCGGTGCCAGTACCACGAGGTCGAGCCCGCGCCATGGATCAGGACGTATGTGGCCATGCTGGTGAGACGACCCCGGCCCGTCCGACTAATCGGTGGGCGCGCCGAACAGGCCCTCCACCAGGGGCTCGGCGCCGGCCGGCGCGCTGACCTCCAGCCCCATGCCGCGGCCATCGAAGGTGAGCGCGAAGGAGAAGAACGAGCAGCAGCCCTGCTCGGCGGCCACCAGGCGGGCCAGGCCCTCCACCTCGACCGTCTCGTCGAACACGATGCGCAGGCCCCCGCCCGGGAGCGCGGTGCGGGAGCGGGCGTGGGCCAGCGTCGTGCGCCAGTCGTCCTGCCGGGCGGGTCGCTCACCGATCGCCAGCGAGCAGGCGATGTCCGGCTGGTCCGGGGGCGCGGCGGTGAGGCAGGCGCAGCCGGCGTCGCACGGCCCGTCGACCGGCTCGCCCGCCAGCGCCAGGGCCGCGGCGCGCAGCTGGCCGCGGAACGCCGACAGCTCGGCCACTTGGCGCTCGGCCGCGGCCAGCTTGTCGGTGATCAGGGCGTGGAAGCGGCGCTGGACCGGCCCGCACCGCTCGTCGTCGGCGACGGCGACGAGGTCCGCGATCTCCTCCAGCGTGCAGCCGAGCTGCTTGGCGCGGGCCACGAATGCCAGCCGGGTCAGCGTGACGTCGTCGTAGAGCCGGTAGCCCGCATCGCTGCGGCCGGCCGGCGGGACCAGCCCGATGTCCTCGTAGTAGCGCAGCGCCGAGGCCGAGAACCCGCTGCGCTCGGAG
Source organism: Acidimicrobiales bacterium (assembly GCA_035649455.1). Lineage (GTDB taxonomy): Bacteria > Actinomycetota > Acidimicrobiia > Acidimicrobiales > VFJN01 > ZC4RG19. The sequence goes on along the minus strand of DASRJN010000252.1, from coordinate 358 downwards.
ACCTCGCCGATCGTGTAGGTGCTCACGGGGTCAGGGTAAACCTTCGAGCCAGCTTGAAGGTCAAGGCCCGGCACACTGGTGACCGTGAAGATCCCCAAGCCCTCGGAGGCGGACCGGGCCCGGTTCACCGACCTGGTGCCGGACGAGGTGGGCGTCGAGGCCAAGCCCATGTTCGGCAACCTGGGCGCCTTCGTGAACGGCAACATGTTCATGGGCTTGTTCGGCGAGCAGATCGGCGTGAAGCTGCCCGACGACGAGTCCCGCACCCGCCTGCTGGCCGTGCCCGGCACGGGACCCTTCGGCCCCGAGGACCGGCCCATGGGCGGTTACGTCACCCTGCCTTCCGACTGGACCGTCG
>DASRJN010000251.1:0-6802 GCA_035649455.1 Acidimicrobiales bacterium | reverse complement strand
TGGAGTCCGCGGGTGGCAATGTCTCGCCGGTAGGGCGGGGCCGGGGGCCCGTGCACGTGGTCGTCCACGCCACGAGCCCCACCAACACGGCGACGCTGATCACGATCCACAGGCCACGGGCACGCACACCGGTGGACCGTAGTGGCTCACTCCAGGGCCGGTGCACCCGCGACCGCGGGCTCGTCCGCCTCCGACTGCACCACCAGCACGACGCCCGCTCCGATGAGGATGCCGGCGGGCACCGCGGTCAGCGGCGGGACCTCGTCGAAGGCCAGCCAGGCGATGAACGCGGAGCCCACGATCTCGAACAGGATCGCCACCGACACCAGCGTCGGTCCGGTGGTGGGCAGCACCCGGTTGACCAGGGTGTGCCCCAGCAGCTGCGGCCCGATCACCATGGCGACCAGCGCCCACCAGGTGGTGGAGTCGTAGCCGGCCAGCTGCTGGCGCCCCACCAGGCACACGACCAGCAGCACGGCCGCGGCCACCGAATAGCAGAGCGTGGCGTAGACGGTGGTGGGCACGGTGCGCCGCACCTCGGCCCCGACGGTCACGTAGGCGGCCGCGAGGACGCCGCCCGCCAGGGCCAGCAGGTCTCCGAACAGGGCCCGCGGCGACAGCGACAGGTCCACGCCGGCCAGCACCACCGCCCCCGCCACGGCCAGGCCGATGCCGGTCCACGCCCGGGCGGCGACGTGCTCGCCCCGCTGGCGGGCGATGAGCGCGGCCCAGACCGGCTGGGTCGCCACCAGGGCCACCGACGATGCCACCGACGTGAACGACAGGCTGGGGACCCAGGTGGCGAAGTGCGCGGCCAGGAACACCCCGGCCACCGCCGACAGCCGGGCCTCGCGGGCGTTCAGCCCCAGGAACGCCTCGCGGGCCCGGGCCCCCAAGGCGACCAGCAGGCCCAGCACGGGCAGCGCGAGCGCGTTGCGCCAGAAGGCGATGGCCAGGGTCGGCGCATCGGCCACCCGGATGAGCGGCGCCGAGGTCGACACCGCCACCACCGCCACACCCAGCAGCGCGAGGTCGAGCGTGGGGGGCGCCGTGGCAGCGCGCGGCGGCGAGGGAGGCGAGGCCATGGGGAAGCCAAGCCTCGCGCAGGTCAAGATGTCCTTGCCTTTGCACTGGTCGTGCACAAATCTGGCAGGGTGGACAGCGACATCACCCTCCCCGGTGCGTTCAACCCCTTCGAGCCCGGCTTCGCCCAGGACCCGTACTCGCAGTACGCCGCCATCCGGGCCCAAGGGCGCAGCCAGCGCACGATGCTCGGCGCGCTGCTGCTGTCGCACTACGAGGACTGCTTCACCCTGCTTCGGCTGCCGGGCACCAGCGTCGACGACCGCAACGCCAGCCAGATCATCCGCCAGCCCCTGCCGCCGGAGTTCGAGAGCCGCCGGAACGAGGACCGGCGCACCATCCTCGACATCGACCCTCCCGACCACACCCGCCTGCGCCGGCTCATGGCCAGCGCGTTCACCGTGCGCCAGGTCGAACGGCTCCGGCCCCGGGTCCAGGCCCTGGTGGCCGAGCTGCTGGACGAGGTCGCCGAGGCCGCCCGCGCCGGCGAGCCGGTCGACCTCATCGCCCGCTTCGCCTTCCCCCTGCCGTTCGTGGTCATCAGCGAGCTGCTGGGCATGCCGGAGGGCGACCGCGCCCAGCTGCGCACCTGGTCGCACACCATGACCAGTTCGCTGGAACCGCTGGTGGACCCGAACGACTTCGGCGAGATCGTGGCCGCGGCCGACAACATGCTCGCCCACCTCGAGGCCGCCATCGAGTGGAAGCGGGCCAACCCGGCCGACGACGTGCTCTCCGGGCTCATCGCGGCCGAGCAGGACGGCGACCGGCTCTCGACCGAGGAGCTGATCGACCAGACCATGCTGCTCTACATCGCCGGCCACGAGACCACGGTCAACCTCATCGGCAACGGCACCCTGGCCCTGCTGCGCCACCGCGACCAGCTCGAGCGCCTGGCCGCCGACCCGGCGCTCGACGCCCCGGCGGTGGACGAGCTGCTGCGCTACGACAGCCCGGTCCAGCTCTCCCGCCGCATCGTGACCGCCGAGACCGAGCTGGCGGGGGAGACGCTGCAGCCCGGCGAGCTCGTGCTCACGCTGCTCGGCTCAGCCAACCGCGACGAGGGCCACTGGGGCCCCACCGCCGGCGAGCTCGACCTCGGGCGCGAGGGTGCCAGCGCCCTCCTGTCCTTCGGGGGCGGCGTCCATCACTGCCTGGGCGCGGCGCTGGCCCGCCTGGAGGGCGCGGAGGCCATCCCCGCGCTGATCCGGCGCTTCCCGAACCTGGAGCTGGCAGCCGACGAGCCGGCGTGGAACGGCCGCCTCATCCTGCGCGGCCTCGACACCCTGCCCGTAGCCGTATGAGCCGCCCAGATGATTGCCGTGTGAGCGGCCCGTGTGATGGTGGTCCAGTCAGACCCGCAGGAAGCGGCTGAGCGCCCAGGCCGAGCCGGCGGCGCCGATGGTCATGCCGAGCAGGACCACGACGATCACGGTGAGGCGGACCTCGCCGGACGAGGCCACGAAGCCCTCCATGATCGACTGGTAGTCGCGGTTCTGGGCCGCGTTCTCCATGGCCCGGTCCACCGCCACCAGGGCCCCGACCGCGAACAGCGCGCCGATCAAGCCCTGGACGATGCCCTCCATCATGAAGGGCACCCGGATGAACCAGTTGGTCGCGCCCACCAGCTTCATCACCTCGATCTCGCGGCGGCGGGCGAACATCGCCATGCGGATGGCGTTGAGGATCAGCAGCAGCGCGGCCACCAGCAGGACGATGCCGATGACCAGCATGGCCAGCTGGGCGAAGTGGGACACCGCGGTGATGGTCTTGACGCTCTCCGACTCGTCGGTGACCAGCTCGACCCCCGGCTGGGACAGCAACTGGTCACCCAGGCTGCGCATGAGGTCGACGTCCTTGGACTCGGGCGACAGCCGGTAGGAGTCGGGGACGCGCGTGCCGCTCTCGATCTTGCCGCGCAATGCTTCGTTGCGGGCGAACAGGCGCAGCGCCTCCTCGCGGCTCTCGTCGAGGCCGACATAGCGCCACTCGCCCACCTCGGGGCTGTCCTTGATGAACCCCTCGATGGCGTCGCGCTGCTCCTGGGTGACGTCGGCTTTGAGGAAGGCGATGACCTCGATGCCGTCGTTCCAGCGCTGCGACACGTTGTCCACGCCCTGGCCCACCAGCAGCGTCGAGCCGAACAGGGCCAGGGACACGCCGGTGGCGACGATGGCGGCGATGGTCAGGGTGATGTTCCGGCGGAGGTTGGTGGTGGTCTCCCGCAGGACGTAGTCGAACTTCACTGGTACACCCCTCGGGCCTGGTCCCGGATGATCGTCCCGTGGTCGAGCTCGATCACCCGGCGCTGCATGGTGTCGACGATGGAACGGTCGTGGGTGGCCATGACCACGGTGGTGCCCGTGCGGTTGATGCGGTCGAGCAGGCGCATGATCCCGACCGAGGTGGCGGGATCGAGGTTTCCCGTGGGCTCGTCGGCCAGCAGGATCAGCGGCCGGTTCACGAACGCCCGGGCGATCGAGACCCGCTGCTGCTCGCCGCCGGACAGCTCCTCGGGCAGGTTGCTGGTCTTGGTGTCCAGGCCCACCAGCTCGAGGATGGCCGGGACCTGGGCCTTGACCACGTGGCGTGGGCGTCCGATGACTTCTAGGGCGAAGGCCACGTTCTCGTAGACCGTCTTGTTGGTCAGCAGCTTGTAGTCCTGGAAGATGCAGCCGATGTTGCGGCGCAGGTAGGGCACCCGCCACGTCGACAGGCGGGCGATGTCCTTACCGGCCACGAAGATGCGGCCCTTGTCCGCGGTCTCCTCGCGGTTGATGAGCCGCAACACCGTCGACTTGCCCGAGCCCGAGGGACCTACGAGGAAGACGAACTCGCCCTTCTCGATGGTCGCGGTGGCACGGGCCAACGCTTCGACGTTGCCCTTGTAGATCTTGCTGACGTTCTCGAAGGTGATCATCGTCCTCAGGCCGCGCGACCCGGCGGGGTCGGGCGCGACAGGAGCGGGCGGCGGCTTGTTTCCCCAGTCATTGCGAAGAGGTTACAAGTACCGCGCGGCGGGGCGGACATCGCGGATCGACCGTAGTCGGAAACGCATTCTCCTAGACGGATGCTCACTGGCCGGAAGACTCACCTCGCCGCCACTGGAGGTAAGCCTCCATGAACGGATCGAGGTCCCCGTCCAGCACCCCGGATACGTTGCCGGTCTCGTGCTCGGATCGCAGGTCCTTCACCATCTGGTACGGCTGGAGCACGTAGCTGCGGATCTGGCTGCCGAAGCCCACCCGCTGCTGGTCCCCTCGGATCTCGTCGAGCTCGGCCTCGCGGCGCTGGCGCTCCAGGTCGGCAAGCTTGGCCCGCAACATGGCCATGGCCCGGTCCCGGTTCTGGAACTGGCTGCGCTCGACCTGGCAGGACACCACCACGCCGGTGGGGATGTGGGTGAGGCGCACGGCCGAGGACGTCTTGTTGACGTGCTGGCCACCCGCGCCGGACGCCCGGAAGACGTCCATCTTGATGTCCTTGTCGTCGATCTCCACCGAGGCGTCGCCGTCGTCGAGCATGGGCACGACCTGGAGGGCGGCGAAGGCGGTCTGGCGCTTGCCCTGGGCGTTGAACGGGCTCATGCGCACCAGCCGGTGCACTCCCCGCTCGGCCTGGAGGTAGCCGTAGGCGTAGCGACCCTTGACCACGAACTCGGCCGACGACAGGCCCGCCTCCGAGCCCTCGGTGAACTCGTCGACCTCGACCTCGAAGCCCCGCCGCTCGGCCCAGCGGGTGTACATGCGCAGCAGCATCTCGGCCCAGTCCTGGGCGTCGACGCCCCCCTCGCCCGCCTGGATCGAGACCAGCGCATCGCGCTCGTCGTGCTCGCCGGAGAACATCGAGCGCAGCTCGACCCGGCGGAGATCGGCGTCGATGCCGGCCAAGGACTCCTCCACCTCGGCCAGGGCCGCCTCGTCGCTCTCGTCGCGAGCCAGCTCGTACAGCGTGTCGGCGTCGTCGAGGCGGGAGGCGAGGCCCTCGTAGTGGGCGAGGTCGTCGATCACCCCGGCCAGCTCGCTGGTGACGCGCTTGGCCCGCTCGGCGTCGTCCCAGAGGTCGGGACGCGACGCCTCCGCCTCGAGCTGGGGGCGCCGGGCCCGCAGCTCGTCGATCCGGAGGAAGCCCTCGGCCTCGTCCAGCCGGGCTCGGAGGCCCTTCAGCTCGTCGGACAGGTCTCGCATCGCTCCAGCCGCCGGGCTAGCGCCCGTGGCACGCCTTGAACTTCTTGCCGGAGCCGCACGGGCACGGGGCGTTGCGCGGCGTCTTGTCCCACTCGGACTTGCGGACCGGAGTGTTGGTGTCGGCGGTGGCCGTGGCGGTCGCGCCGGTCTGCCCGTTGGCCCCGTTGCCCGCGGGGGCGCCGCCGCCCGCGGCCTCGGCCCGGGCCGCGGCGGCCATGCTGGCCGACCCGCCGGCCGAGGACGGGTCCTCGGGCGAGGAGTACTGGACGTTGCGCAGGCCGTCGTCGGCCGGCACCGAGTCTTGCGGGGCGTCCACCGGAGTGGCCGAGCCGCCGCCGTCGACGGGCACCTGCTGGCGCACCTCGATCTCGACGTGCATCAGGTAGCGGATGGCGTCCTGCCAGATGCCGTGCATCATCTGGCCGAACATGTCGAAGCCCTCGCGCTGCCACTCGACCAGCGGGTCCTTCTGGCCCATCGCCCGCAGGTTGATGCCCTCGCGCAGGTAGTCCATCTCGTAGAGGTGGGCGCGCCAGCGCTGGTCGATGACGCTGAGCATCACGCGGCGCTCCAGGCGCCGCATACGGTCGGGCGTGAGCTTGGACTCGTGCTCCTCGTAACGCGTCAGCGCCTCGTTCATGAGCATCTCGTACAGCTCGTTGGTGGAGCTGGCGGTGCGGATCTGCTCGGGCGACAGGGTGGACGGCCAGTAGCTGCGCACGTCGGTGAGCAGCCCCTCGAGGTCCCACTCCTCGTTGTACTCGCTGACGCAGTAGGTCTCGACCAGGGTGCTGACCGCATCGGGCAGCGCCTCCTCGAGGATGCGGTCGTGCAGGTCGGCCTCGTCGAGGATCTGGTCCCGCAGCGCGTAGATCACCTTGCGCTGCTCGTTCATCACCTCGTCGTACTTGAGGACGTTCTTGCGGATCTCGCCGTTGCGCTGCTCGACCGTGGTCTGGGCCCGCTCGATGGCCTTGGTGACCATCTTGGCCTCGAGGGGGACGTCCTCGGGCAGGGTCTTGCCCATCACCCAGTTGACCGCGCCCGTGGCGAACAGCCGCATCAGGTCGTCTTCCAGGCTCAGGTAGAAGCGGCTCTCTCCCGGGTCGCCCTGGCGGCCCGAGCGGCCTCGAAGCTGGTTGTCGATGCGGCGGGAGTCGTGGCGCTCGGTGCCGAGCACGTACAGCCCGCCCAGCTCGCGCACCTTGTCGCCCGCGGGCTTGGTCTCGGTCTCGTGGCGGGCGGTCAGCTCCTTCACCCGGGCCAGGCCCTCGTCCGACTCCGGGTCGAGCCCCTCGGCCCGCACGTCGCGCGTGGCCATGCCCTCGGCGTTGCCGCCGAGGATGATGTCGACGCCGCGGCCGGCCATGTTGGTGGCCACCGTGACCGCATGGAGCTGGCCGGCCTGGGCGATGATCTCGCCCTCCCGGAAGTGCTGGCCCACCTTGGCGTTCAGCACCTCGTGCGGCACGCCCCGCTTGTCCAGCAGCCGGGACAGCCGCTCGGACTTCTCGACCGAGATGGTGCCCACC
>DASRJN010000250.1:0-2759 GCA_035649455.1 Acidimicrobiales bacterium | reverse complement strand
CGGTCGACCTGAACAAGGCCACGCCCGAGGAGGTGGCCCAGGTGAGCGAGGAGCACGCCGCCCAGCTCAACGAGTGGACGCTGCTACCGGCCTCGGATGCGTCCCGCGGCGAGGCCCAGACCGCGCTCGAGGCGCTGCTGGTCGCGGGCGAGGTGCCGGGCCTGGAAGACCCCACGACCCGGGTGTTCACCTACACGTTCGAGACGGGGGGCAAGCCGCAGCGCCAGAGCGACGGCATCTGGGACCGGATCACCAACCGGGTGACCAACACGCTGCGGATCAAGAACCCCACGCACTACGCCGTGGTGCAGTTCCAGCCCGCCAAACCGGAGGAGACCGTGGCCGGCCAGCCCCCGCCGGTGCCCACGCCCGACCCCGACGCGCAGGTCATCTCGGCCGTGCTCGTGCGGGACATCGGGCAGCGCCGGTTGCCGGCCGCACTGCTCACCGTCGGTTCGGCGCTGATATTCGGGCTGTTGTGCGCCATGCTTCACGTGCGTGATCGCCGGGTCGCCGAGCACCGCTCGGCCCCGGTGCCGGCCACGACCGGAGGTTGACCAACATGGGCCAGTACCTTCCCGTCGTCGCGATGGCGGTGCTCGCCACCGCGTTCGCGGCGATCAGCCTGCTGATGTCCAGGTTGCTGGCCCCCCGCCGGAAGACCAGCGCGAAGTACGCGCCCTACGAGTCGGGCATCCTGCCCGCCCGCGACGTACCCCACCGCTTCCCGGTGACGTTCTACCTGGTGGCGATGATCTTCATCGTCTTCGACATCGAGATCATCTTCCTGTACCCGTGGGCGGTCATCTACCGGGACCTCGGCGCCTTCGGCCTGGTCGAGATCCTGGTGTTCGCGGTGGCCGTGTTCGGCAGCTTCGTCTACCTCATCTCCAACCGCGCTCTCGACTGGGGGCCGCTCCAGCGGGCCCGGCGCCAGTCGCCGCTGGTGTCCGACGAGCGGACGCTGCGCACCACCATCCGCCGGGTCGGGCTGGAGGGCCGCGACGAGCCTGAGCCGGCCGAGGACGAGCCCAAGGAGGTGGGGGTCTGATGGGCTGGGACATGTCCAAGGGGTTCGAGGGCATCGACCACAACTTCCTCACCGCCAAGCTGGAGGACCTGATCCAGTGGTCGCGGTCCAAGTCCTCGTGGCCGGTCACCTTCGGGCTGGCCTGCTGCGCCCTGGAGATGATGGCCGCGGGCGGGGCCCACTACGACCTGGCCCGTTTCGGGATGGAGGTGTTCCGGGCCTCGCCCCGGCAGGCCGACATCATGATCGTGGCCGGGCGCCTGTCGCAGAAGATGGCCCCGGTGCTGCGCCAGATCCACGACCAGATGATGGAGCCCAAGTGGGTCATCTCCATGGGCGTGTGCGCCAGCACCGGCGGCATGTTCAACAACTACGCGCTGGTCCAGGGCGTCGACCAGATCGTGCCGGTCGACGTCTACGCCCCTGGCTGCCCGCCGGGGCCCGAGACGCTGATCCACGCCATCGAGACCCTGCGCGACACGATCGAGTCGGGTGAGCTGCTGCGCCGCCGCGAGCAGACCGGCGCCGGCGCGGGCCTGGTCATCGACCAGCGCGACGGCGTACCCGAGCCAACGGTCGCTGTCTCCACCGGGAGCCGCTGACCATGAGCGATCCGGAACAGGACACGGGCGCCGAGGGGCCCGCAACCGAGGGTGCCGAAGCACCGCCCACTCGCTACGGCGTGCCGCTCACGGAGAGTCGCGGCCAGGCGGTGCTGCACCCGTCCCGCGACGAGCTCGTAGACCTGGTGCGCACGTTGCGGGACGACGAGGGCTTCGGGGTGTGCGTGGACGTGACCGCGGTCGACTACATCGCCTACGGCGCTCGCCGCGAGCTGCCGGAGGGCATCGAGCCGCAGCGCTATGAGGTCGTCGTCGGGCTGCTGTGCCACGGCACGGCCGAGCGGCTGCGCCTGCGGGTGCAGGTGCCCGGGGACGACCCGACGTGCCCGTCGCTGTTCGACGTGCACCCGGGCACCGAGGCGCTGGAGCGCGAGGTGTACGACATGTTCGGGATCGCCTTCGACGGCCATCCGGACCTGAGCCGCATCCTCATGCCCGAGGACTGGGAGGGCCACCCGCTGCGGAAGGACAACCCGGTGGGCGCGATACCGGTCCAGTTCAAGGGCGTCCAGAACGCCCGGTGACGGAGCCGCACGATGACTGCCACCGACCTGAGTAGAACCGGCGAGGGCATCCAGGAGATGGCGCCCCGCAAGGGCGCGGGCGCGGCCGAGCTGCTGCGCGAGCTGGGAGCCGTGCTGCGCATGTCCGAGGCGGACGCGGCCGCGCTGGCGGAGCAGGAGCCGGGCGACGAGGAACACACCATGATCCTCAACATGGGGCCGCAGCACCCCTCCACCCACGGCGTGCTGCGCCTCATGCTCGAGCTGGACGGCGAGACGGTGCTTCGCACCAAGCCGATCGTCGGCTACCTGCACACCGGCATGGAGAAGACGGCCGAGACGCTCACCTACCTCCAGGGTCCCACCAACGTCACCCGCATGGACTACGCGGCCCCGCTGTTCAACGAGCTCGTGTTCTCGCTGGCCACGGAGACGCTGCTGGGCATCGAGGAGGAGATCCCACCCCGGGCGCAGTGGATCCGCATGCTGCTGTGCGAGCTCAACCGGATGTCGTCGCACCTGCTGTTCCTGGCCACCAACGGCCTGGATCTGGGCGCGGTGTCGATGATGATCTATGGCTGGCGCGAGCGCGAAGAGACGCTG
>DASRJN010000249.1:0-22139 GCA_035649455.1 Acidimicrobiales bacterium | reverse complement strand
CGGGGCATCAACATGACCTCCGACCCCCACGACCTCGGCGCCCCCGACCTGGCCAGCCGGGAGTGGGACCCGCTCTGGGAGGCCTGCACCGAGCTGAAGCTGCCCGTGCACTTCCACATCGGGGCCAGCGTCACGGGCATGTCCATGTACCAGAAGTACGCCTGGCCCTCGCACCCCGAGAACACCAAGCTCGCCCTGGGCGGCACCCTGCTGTTCATCGGGAACGCCCGGGTGGTGTCCAACCTGATCCTGTCGGGCATGTTCGACCGCCATCCGGAGCTCAAGATGGTGTCGGTCGAGAGCGGCGTCGGCTGGATCCCCTTCATCCTCGAAGCGCTCGACTACGAGATGGCCGAGAACGCCCCGCAGGAGTTCGCCCAGCTCGGCAAGCCGCCGTCGGAGTACTTCCGCAGCAACCTGTACGCCACGTTCTGGTTCGAGAACAACCGCAACAAGCTGCCCGACCTGATCGAGGCGGTGGGCGAGGACAACATCCTGTTCGAGACGGACTTCCCCCACCCCACCTGCCTGTACCCGACGCCGCTCGACAGCGTGGCGGCCAAGATGGCCACGCTGGCCCCGGACACGCAGCGCAAGATCATGGGCGAGAACGCCCGGAAGCTCTACCGGCTCTGATGGAGCAGATCGGCCACTGGATCGGGGGCCGGGCGGTGGCCGGTGCCTCGGGCCGCACCGCGCCCGTCTTCGACCCGGCGCGGGGGGTGCAGACCGCCGAGGTGGCGCTCGCTTCGGCGGCCGAGGTCGATGGCGCGGTCAAGCTGGCCGCCGACGCCGCCGCGGCCTGGGGCGAAACGCCCTCCGTCCGGCGCTCAGGGATGCTGTTCCGGCTCCGCGAGCTGCTCGACGCCCACCGCGACGACCTGGCCGCGGTAGTCACCCGCGAGCACGGCAAGGTGCTGGCCGACGCCCAGGGGGAGGTGGCCCGCGGCCTCGACAACGTCGAGTTCGCCTGCGGCATCCCCCACCTGCTCAAGGGCTCCCACTCGGCCGAGGTGTCGGGCGGGGTCGACGTCCACACCGTGCTCCAGCCGGTGGGCGTGGTGGCCGGCATCACGCCGTTCAACTTCCCGGTCATGGTCCCGCTGTGGATGCTGGCCAACGCGCTCGCGTGCGGGAACGCGTTCGTGCTCAAGCCGTCGGAGAAGGACCCGTCGGCCTCGCTGCTGCTGGCCGACCTGGTGCAGCAAGCCGGGTTCCCGGAGGGGACGTTCACCGTGCTCCAGGGGGACGTGGAGGCGGTCGTCTCCTTGCTGGAGCACCCCGACGTGGACGCGGTGTCCTTCGTCGGGAGCACCGCAGTGGCCCGGCACGTGTACGAGACCGCCACCCGGCACGGCAAGCGGGTCCAGGCCCTGGGCGGGGCCAAGAACCACATGGTCGTGCTGCCCGACGCCGACGTGGACGCGGCGGCCGATGCCGCGGTGTCGGCCGGATACGGCTCGGCCGGCGAGCGCTGCATGGCCATCTCGGTGGTGGTGGCCGTGGGCTCGGTGGCCGACGGGCTGGTCGACGCCATTGCCGCCCGCCTGCCCGACGTCGTCGTGGGCCCGGGCGACGACCCCCGGTCGATGATGGGCCCGCTCATCACCGGCGAGCACCGCGAGCGGGTCCGCGCCTACGTCGCGGGCGCGGCGGGCGAGGGCGCCCGGGTGGTGGTCGACGGCTCCGCCGCCCCCACCGGCCACCGGACCGATACTGGTGGGTTCTTCCTCGGCTGCTCGCTGGTCGACGGGGTCGAGCCGGGCATGCGGGTCTACGACGACGAGATCTTCGGCCCGGTGCTGAGCGTCGTGCGGGTGGCCACCTTCGACGAGGCCGTGGCCCTGGTCAACGCCAACCCCTACGGCAACGGCGCCGCGGTGTTCACCCGCGACGGCGGCGCGGCCCGGCGCTTCGAGCGCACCGTCAAGGCCGGCATGGTCGGCGTCAACGTGCCCATCCCGGTCCCGGTGGCCTCGCACTCGTTCGGGGGCTGGAAGGCCTCGCTGTTCGGCGACCACCCCATCTACGGGCCCGAGGGCATCCGCTTCTACACCCGGCCCAAGGTGGTCACCTCCCGCTGGCCCGACCCCGCCTCCAGCGAGGTCGACCTCGGTTTCCCCCGCTCGGACTGATCGTCAGCCGCCTCGCGCTTCGACGAGGGCCCGCCGGTTGACCTTGGTGGCCTCGCTGCGGGGGATGGTGTCCACCAGCTCGACGGTCTTGGGGACCTTGTAGGGCGCCAGGCGGCTCTTGGCGTAGGCGATCACGTCGGCCTCGGCCACCGGCGCCGCCGAGTCCGCGGGCTCGACGATCGCGTGGACCCGACGGCCCCAGTTGGCGTCGCGCAGGCCCACCACCACGATGTCGGCGATGCCGGGGTGGTCGATGAGGGCGGTCTCGACCTCGGCGGGGAACACGTTGGCGCCGCCGCTGACGATCATGTCGACCCGCCGGTCCACCAGGAACAGGTAGCCGTCGGCGTCGAGGTAGCCGACGTCGCCCACGGTCGCGAAGCCGTCGTCGGTGCCGTCCCGGGGCGCGGCGTCGCCCAGATAGCGGTACCCGGCGCTGAGGGGGGAGCGGAGGTAGATCTCCCCGATCTCGCCCGCGGGCAGGTCGTGGCCGGTCCCGTCGAGGATGCGGATCTCCGTGTCCCGGACCCCCCGGCCGACGCTGCCCTGGTGCGCCATCCACTCGTCGCCGAGCAGGCCGGTGAAGCCGAGGCCTTCGGTCATGCCATAGACCATGAGGATGCGCTCGGCCCCGATCAGCCCCGCCCAGCGGTGCACCAGCGACGGCGGCATCGGGGCCGCGCCCTGGAGGATCCAGTCGATGCTCGACAGGTCGCGGTCGTCGACGCCGGGCAGGTCGGCCACCCGCTGGAGCATGGTGGGCGTGGCGGTGAAGTTCGAGATGCGGTGCCGCTCGACGAGATCCACCACCAGCCCGGCATCGAAGCGCTCCAGCACGACCAGCCGGTCGCCCGCCAGCAGGCTGAACAGCGTGGCGAACCCGTTGGCGTGGTACATCGGCGCGGGCACGAGGATGGTCTGGGGCCGGAGCACCGGGCGCCAGCCCTCCATGAACGGCGTGCCCAGCGCGCCGTCCCACAGCGAAGGACGCTCGCTGAGGATCACCTTGGGCGTGCCGGTCGATCCGCTGCTGCAGATGCCGCTGACCTGGGGCGACACCGCATCGGGCAGGTCGGGCACGGCGCGGCCGGCGGTGCCGTCGATCCAGGCCACGTCCTCGGCTTCCAGTTGCACGCGGGGCTCGATGACATCGCGGACCCGGGCCCGCTCCCAGTCCGGCAGGTCCCAGCGCACCGGCACCGGCACCGCTCCGAGCTTCCAGGCCGCCAGGGCGCCGAGGGTGAACTGCGGCGAGTTCCGGATCCCGAGCGACACCCGGTCGCCCCGTGCCAGGCCGCGCTCGGCGAGGGCCCCCGCGAGCCGGCTGGACCCGTCGTCGAGCTCGCGCCAAGTCAGCTCGGTCCCGTTCCCGTCGGGGGCGACATGGCAGTAGGCCGGCTCGTCGGGGCACTCCGTCCCCAGCTGCCGGATCCGGTGGGCGAAGCTGAGCCCTTCGGTCATAGCGGGATGCATGATATGTGAATGCTCACTAGTCACGTGCCTCTGGCCGGCATCCGCGTCGTCGAGGTGGCCACGCACGTGTTCGCGCCGATGGCCGGCGCCATCCTGGCCGAGTGGGGCGCCGACGTCCTAAAGGTCGAGCCGCCCGGGACCGGCGATCCCTACCGCGGCCTGGTCACCACCGGCCTCCACCCGTTACAGGCCGGGGTCGACCCCTACGTCCAGTCGGCCAACCGGGGCAAAAGGTCGCTGGGCATCGACCTCGGGCACCCCGAGGGCCGCGACCTGCTGGGCCGCCTGGTGCGGACCGCGGACGTGTTCGTCACCAGCCTCCGCCCCGGCGGGCGCGCCCGGCTGCGGATCGACGTCGAGGACGTGCGGGCCGACAACCCGGCGGTCGTCTACGTGCGGGCGAGTGCCTTCGGGCCCCGCGGCCCCGAGGCGGCACGGGGCGGCTACGACGCCGGGGCCTACTGGGCCCGGTCGGGGATGCAGCATGTGCTCACGCCGGCGGGCGCCGCCTGGCCGCGGCCCGCGCCGCCCGCGTTCGGCGACCTGGCGGGCGCGCTCGCCCTCGCCGGGGCGGTGTGCGCGGCCCTGGTGCACCGGGCGGCCGGCGGAGAGCCGCCGGTGATCGACGGGTCGCTGCTGGCCGCGGGGCTGTGGCAGATCCAGCCCGACATCGTCAGCGCCGCGCCCGGCGGCGCGAGCCCGCAGGCGCCGGCAGGCCGGTACGAGGCCTCGAACCCGCTGATGCTGACCTACCGGACCGCCGACGGCCGGTTCGTGGCTCTGACCATGCTGGCGTCCGACCGCCACTGGGCCGCGTTCTGCCGGGCCATCGGCGAGCCCGAGCGGGCGGACGACCCCCGCTTCGCCGACGCGGCCGCCCGCCGCCGACACGCCCGCGCCTGCGTGGAGTGGCTGGACGCGGTGTTCGCAGCCCGGGACCTGGACCACTGGCGCGAGGCGCTCGCCGGGTTCCCGGGGGAGTGGGCGCCCGTCCAGGTGCCCCGCGAGCTGCACGACGATCCCCAGGTCCGGGCCAACGGCTACATCGCCGAGGTCGACGTCGGGGGCGACGTCCCGCTGCCCATGGTCACCGTGCCGGTGCAGTTCGATGAGCAGCCGAGCCGGCCAGCTCGCGCCCCCGAGCACGGCGAGCACACCGAGTCCGTGCTGGAGGAGCTGGGTCTGTCGTGGGACGAGATCGGCGCGCTCAAGGACCGGGGGGCGATCCTCTAGGCCCTCACGGCAGGTGGCGGCCCCAGTCGAAGTCCACCGGGACGAGGAACGGCGCCGCCAGCTTCGGCACCACGTCGCCGTCCGCCCAGCGCTGCGCCAGAGCCGGTCGCAGCCTCCCGACCGTGGTGATGGGATCGTCGTCCAGGTAGCAGTAGGTGATCTGGCGGTCGTCGGTCCGGCCCCACCAGGCGCCGGCTACGCCCGCCACCTCGGTCAGGGCCCCGGCCGGCGCCACGCCCTCCTCCACGAGGAGGAAGACGCCGCGGACCGGGCGCCACGGCAACACGTCGGCGGAGACGTCGATGCGGTCGGCGGCCGCGGTGCCGGCGAGGTCGTAGGTCGTGACCTCGACGCTCGGCAGCCGCCAGGACATGCGCCCCACGCCGGCCAGGTCCCGTGCCAGGTCGCCCAGCGCGGCCACCGCGCCGGGGTCGGCGAACAGGTAGGTCATGACGTGGTCGACGCCGTCGTACCGGTCCTCGCCGGCCAGTCGGGCCGCCCGGCACGCGGGCGTGGACACCAGGCGCTGGGCGCCCCGCAGGGAGGCGACCCGGTGGATCTCGGGCCGGTGGTCGAGCGCGTGCCAGGCGAGGTAGTCCGCGTCCCGGCCCTCCGGTTCGCGCCCTGCCATGGCCACGAACAGGGTCGTGACGTCGGGCATGGCCGCCAGTCTTGCCGGGTGACGCGACCCGGGTGTTAGTTTTCGACCGTGGGAGGACCGGAAGCATCTCCGTGCACCCTGCCCGCCCGGGCCTGGTGGGACGACCGGCTGGTCGCGTCCACCACCGGTGCCGTCCGGGTGGACCAGGAGGGCGAGGCCCCGACACTGTGGTTCCCCGCCGCGGACGTCCACTTCGAGCAGGGCCGCGCCGACGGCGGGCACCACGACACCCCCGTCGGCACCGCCGTGACGTGGAGCATCGACGGCACGCCCGGCCTGCTCCGAACGCTCACCGAGCCGGCCTCCGGGTTCGAGTCGCTGCGGGGCTGGGCCTCGTTCGACCACGACCGGGCTCGGGTCGAGCTGGTGGATGGCGACACCGTCAAGCGCTTCCCGACCTGGGGCGATGCCGCCGACCTGATCGACCTGCTGGACGTGCGGCCCACGGGCGAGGGCGGCTATGTGAGCGTCGCCCGAGCCGACTGGCGCCGCCCGGTGACCGACGGCAGCCAGATGCTGGCCCAGGCGCTGGTGGCCGCGAGCCGGCACACGGCCGGGCGGCGAGCGGTGTCGGCCCACATGGTGTTCATGCGGGCCGCCGACGCCCGCCGGCCGCTGCGCTTCGACCTCCAGGAGCTGAGCACGGGCCGGAACTTCACCAGCCTGGCCGCGCATGTGAGCCAGCAGGGGCGGGGCTGCGCCCACGGCACCCTGCTGCTCGACGCAACTGCGCCCGACGTCATCCGCCACGAGGTCGAGCGCCCGGACGTACCCGGACCCGACGCCAGCGAGCCCTACGACATGTCGGTCACCGGCCGCGACCTCCGCATCGTCGACGGCGCCTACACCGGCGACCCCGACGCGCCGGCCGGCCCGCCGGTGCTCGACGCCTGGGTGCGGTTCCGGGACGTGCCCGACGACCCGGCGCTCCATGCCGCGCTGCTCGCCCAGTTCACGGGGCACCTGTCGATCGCGGCCGGGCTCCGGCCGCACGAGGGGATCGGCCAGCGCCAGGCCCACCGGACGCTGTCGACCGCCATCAACGCCATCGCCCTGTCGCTGCACGCGGACGTGCGGGCCGACCGCTGGATGCTCTACCGCCACCGGTCGACCTTCGCCGGGGACGGCATGACCCACGCCGAGTGCCGCGTGCACGACGAGGACGGCGCCCTGCTCGCCTCGTTCTCGGTGGACGCCATGGTCCGCCGGTTCGCCATGGGCGGCCCCGCCGCCGACGACAGGACCGCGCTGTGAGCCTCACGTCGGGACGCGGGCCGCTCGGCCCGCGCCCGGCCGGGCGCTTCAGCCCGCCGGTGCCGCCGGGAGCGGTGTACGTCGAGCCCTTCCGCCGCCGGGTGCGGGCCGAGGCGGGTGGACGCACCGTGGTCGACTGCGAGCGGGTGTTGCTGGTCCACCGGCCCGGCGCGCCGCCCAGCTTCGCCTTCCCGGTGGCCGACGTGCAGGGGGCGGCGGCCGAGCCCGAGCCCGAGGCACCCGGCTATGTGCGGGTGCCGTGGGATGCGGTCGACGCCTGGTACGAGGAGGACGAGCAGGTCTTCATGCACCCCCGCAACCCGTACCACCGGGTCGACTGCGTGCGCACGCGGCGGCGGCTGCGGGTCGACGTGGCGGGGACGGCCCTCGTCGACACGGACGAGACCCTCGGCGTGTACGAGACCGCGCTCGAGCCCCGGCTGTACGTGGGCCGCGAGCACGTCCGCATGGACCTGCTGGTGCCCAGCCCGACCACGACCTACTGCCCGTACAAGGGCACGGCGTCGTACTGGACCGCGAGGGTGGGTGACGTGACCGTCGCCGACGTGGCCTGGTCGTACGACGACCCGTTGCCCGAGAGCCTTTCGCTCGGCACCATGCTCAGCTTCGATGAGGTCCGGGCCCGCGTCCGCGCGGAGCTCCCGCCCGCGGCCTCACCGCCCCTTCCAATGATGGCGTCTGATGAGTGAGTCCTCACTAGATTACGGGCGCCTGCTGTCCGGGGTGGACACGCTGTGCGAGCTGCTGGTGGCGCGACGGGCGCTCGACATCCGCGACGGGCTCGACACCGCCACCTTCGTGTCCGGCTACCCCGGATCCCCGCTGGGCGGCTTCGATCTCGCCCTCGGGCGGCTGGGGGAGCGGGCGGCGGAGCACCGGATCGTGCACCGCCCCGGCCTCAACGAGGAGCTGGCCGCCGCCGCGGTCTGGGGCTCGCAGATGGGCGAGGCCGTCCCCTACGAGGACGTGGACGGGGTGGCGGGCGCCTGGTACGGCAAGGGCCCCGGTCTGGACCGGTCGGGCGACGTGCTGAAGCACGCCAACCTCATGGGCGCCGGTCCGAACGGCGGCGCGGTGCTGTTCGTGGGCGATGACCCCTCGGCCAAGTCGTCCACCCTGCCGTACGACACCAACCTGGCCCTGGCCGACGCGTCGGTGCCGGTCCTGGTGCCCGCCGACCAGCAGGACTTGTTCGACCTCGGCATCGAGGCGTTCCGCCTGAGCCGGTTCTGCGGCTCGTGGGTCGGGGTCCGCATCGTCACCGCGGTGGCCGACGGCGTGGCCTCGGTCGACACCGGCCTCGACCGCTTCCCGTCCGGCGACCCCGAGGTCCTCGTCGGCGGGCGGCCCTGGCGCCACGAGCCCGCGGGCCAGATCCTGCGGCCCGACCTGGAGGAGCTGTGGCTGGACCGCCGCCTGCGGGCGGCCCAGGGCTGGGTGGCGGCGCGGGGCCTCGACCGCATCGAGGGCGCCGAGAGCCACGCCCGCCTGGGCATCGTGTGCGCGGGCAAGACCTACCGGGACCTGCTCGGCGCGCTGGAGGCGGGTGGCGCCACGCCCGGGGGCATGGGCGTTCGCATCCTCAAGCTGGCCATGACCCATCCGATCGCGCCGGCCTCGGTGCTGGACCTGGCCGCGTCCGTCGACGAGATCCTGGTGGTGGAGGAGAAGCGGCCGTTCATCGAGCAGCAGGTGCGGGCGATGCTGCAGGAGGCCGGGAACCCGACGCCGGTCCGGGGCAAGCGCGACGGTGCGGGGGCGTCCCTGGTCCCGGTGGCGGGGGAGTTGACCGCCGACCGCCTGGCTCCCGTGCTCGCACGTGTGCTGCCGGAGCTGGCCGAGCCCCGACCCGCGCCCGTCCGGCTGCCGTTGCTGGAGCTGCCCGGCCGCCCGCCCGCCTTCTGCAGCGGCTGCCCGCACAATCGCTCGACGGTGGTGCCGGTGGGTTCGGTGACCGGGGGCGGCGTGGGCTGCCACGGCATGATCCACTTCGAGCCCCGGCACGCGGACGAGACCTTCGTGCCGCCCACGCCCATGGGGGCCGAGGGGGCGCACTGGATCGGCCTGGCGCCGTTCGTGGGCGACCGGCACCTGTTCCAGAACCTGGGCGACGGCACCTTCAGCCACTCGGGCAGCCTGGCCATCCGGGCGTGCGTGGCCGCGGGCGTCCACATCACCTTCAAGCTGCTCTACAACTCGGCCGTGGCCATGACCGGCGGTCAGGACGTCGCCGGCCTGATGGAGGTCCCCGCCCTCACCCGGTCGCTGGCGGCCGAGGGCGTCGGCGCCATCGCCGTCTGCACCGACGACGTGGGACGCTACGGGCGGCACGCCGCCTTTGCCCCCGGGGTGTCGGTGCGGCCGCGGGAGGACGTCGTGGCCGTGCAGGAGGAGCTGCGCCGCCATCCGGGCGTGTCGGTGCTGGTCTACGACCAGCGCTGCGCGGCCGAGGCCCGCCGGCTGCGCAAGCGGGGCCTGCTGGAGACGCCTCCGGCCCAGGTCGTCATCAACCAGGCGGTGTGCGAGGGCTGCGGCGACTGCTCCCGCGTGAGCAACTGCCTGTCCGTGTTGCCGGTGGACACCGAGTTCGGGGAGCGACGGGAGATCCACCAGTCCTCCTGCAACCGGGACTACTCGTGCCTGGAGGGCGACTGCCCCTCGTTCGTGACCCTGCTCCCGGCCCGCCGCGGTCACCCCGGGGCCGAAGTCGAGGCCCGGGTGGCGGGCCCGCCGCACGACCTGCCCACGCCGGCCGTGCCCCCGCTGACCGGCCGGTTCAGCATCTACGTCACCGGGATCGGCGGCACCGGGATCGTCACCGCCAACCGCCTGCTGGCCCGCGCCGCGGTGATCGCCGGGCACGCGGTCCAGGGCGTCGACCAGACCGGCCTGTCGCAGAAGGCCGGTGCGGTGGTTTCGCATCTCCACATCGCCCCGGCCGGGAGCGATGTCACCACCGCCACGGTGGCCGCGGCCGATGCCGACCTCTACCTGTCGGGCGACATCCTCCAGGCCGCCTCGCCGGTCCACCTGGCCAAGGTGTCCCGGGGCCGGACGCTCGCCGTGGTCGACGCCGCATTCATGCCCACGGGCTCGATGCGGCAGACCGACGGTACGGTCGACCGCGCCCGACTGGCGTCGGCTCTCGGCGACGCGGTGGGGGAGGAGCGCCTGCTGCTGGCCGGGAGCACCAGCCTGGCCGAGACGGTGTTCGGCACCCATCTCCCGGCCAACGTCGTGCTGCTCGGCGCGGCTTGGCAGCGGGGCGCCCTGCCCCTCCCGCTCGATGCCATCGACCGGGCCATCGACGAGCAACCGGCGGCCGCCATGAACCGCCAGGCCTTCGCCTGGGGCCGCTGGCTGGCCGCCGACCCCGACGCGGTGGCCGCGGCGCTGGCGCGCACGATGCAGGCGAGCACAGCGCAGGCGAGCCTGTGGGATCCCTCACCGCGCAGCCGCGAACGCGCCGGTGCCCTCCTCGCCGAGCATCCGCTGCCGCCCGAGCTGGGCGACCTGGCCGAGCGCCGGTGCGCCCAGCTCCTGGACTACCAGGGCCCGGTCCGGGCCCGGCGCTGGCTGGCGCTGGTGGAGCGGGCCGCGGCGGTCGACGACGCCGGGCACGGCCACGCGCTGACCCGGGCGGTGGCCGAGGGCTGGTTCAAGCTGCTGACGTACAAGGACGAGTACGAGGTGGCCCGGCTGCACCTGCGGCTCGACTTCGGGCGCGAGCACCGGGTGCGCTACCACCTCCACCCGCCCGTGCTCCGGCGCCTCGGGCTCGACCACAAGATCGCGGTCGGGGGCCGCAGCGGCCGGGTGCTGTTCCGGGGCCTGGCCGCGCTCCGGCACGTGCGCGGCACACCGCTCGACATCTTCGGCTTCGCCCGCCACCGGCGGGAGGAGCGCGACCTGGCGGACGAGTACGCCGGGCTGGTGGACCAGGCGCTGGGCCGGCTCCCGGACGGCTACGAGGCCGCGGTGGACCTGGCGCGCAGCGTCCAGGAGATCCGGGGCTACGAGGACATCAAGAGCGCCGCCATCGCCCGCTGGCGCGCCGCGCTGGCGACACCGTGAGCCCGGCGGTGAAGGTCGTCCGCTTCCACGCGGGCGGGCCCGAGCGGCCCGGCGCCCTGGAGGCCGGCTGGGCCCGGGCCCTCGCGGGTCCGCCCGCCGCGGGACGCCCGCTGCGGGTCGCACTCGCCGTGCCGCTGGCTCTGCCCGGGCTGCCGCCGTCCCGCTTCGTGGCGGTGGATTGCCAGTGGTTCGCCGACGCCGGCGGGACCGAGGCCAACCCGGCGTGGCTGGCGGCCGCGGGTCCCGACCTGCGGGCGAGCACCGGGTCGTTGCTGGTCGTCGCCGAGGAGGTGGTGCTGCGGGGCCAGGACTGGCTGGACGCCCGCTGGGCCGCCGGGGGCGCGCGCTTCAAGATGATGTCGTGCGGGCGGCGGGACGCCGCGGTCCCGGCCGCCGAGCTCTCGACCCGCTGGCGGCGCGAGGCGGGTCGCCTCGGCGCCGAGGAGATCCCCGAGGATGTGCGGGGCCAGGCCTACGCCCAGAACCACCCGCTCGGCCGCGGCGGCGCCGACCGCCCGCTCGACGCGGTCAACGAGGTGTGGTTCGACCGCCTGGCCGACCTCCGCCGCCGCGGGGCCTGGTTCGCGGCCCGCCAGGACGCGGCGCGGGCGCTGTGGGCCGAGACGTGGTCGCTCTACCTGCGCGAGACGCTGCCGGCGGTCATTCGTTGAGCCAGGGGCGGCGGCCGTCCTCGATGGCGGCCACCAGCAGGCGGATCAGGCCGGTCACCGCTTGGGTGGCCCGGCCGGTGTCCAGGCCCCAGACGGCCACCAGCCGCTCGTAGGTGGGGACGCTCCAGAGCGCGTCGAGCAGAGCGGCCGCCATCTCGCGGTCGGCCTCGGACCAGCCGGTGGTCGACGGCTCGACCGCGGCCACCAGCGCCTGGCGGCGGCGCTCGTCCACCGCCACGAACGTGGGGTCGGTCGTCTGGCGGGGCCGGGCCGCGAACGACGCCAGGTAGTCGAACAGCTGGGCGACCACTTCGTCGAAGCCCTCCAGCGTGAGGCCGTCGAGGGGGTCGCCCACCTCCTCCTGCAGGCGGCGGATCACCGCCTCGTGCAGCTCCCGCTCGCTGGAGAAGTGCCGGTAGACGGTGCGCTCGTTGACCCCGGCCCGCTGCGCCACGGCCCGCACCGTCAGCTCGCGCCAGTCCCAGCGCGGGAAGCCGTGCACCAGCTCCGACCCCGCGGCGAGGATGCGCTCGCGGGTCTCGGCCGCCTGCTGGCGCCGCACCGGGCTGTCGTACTTGCGCCGCTCCGAGGTGGTCATGGCGCCGTGACCCTACCGGGACGGGTGGTGGCCTCAGGGTTCCAGCAGGCCGAGCAGCAGGTGGGTGTCCTGGGGGAACACCCGGATCTCGGTCACCAGGCCGTCCGCCACCGCCATCAGCTCCACCACGTCCACCGTCGCTGCCCGGCCCGTGGCCTTCGCGGTCCAGGTCTGGGTCGTGACCTGCACGACCGGCTCGGCGTCGAGGATGCGGGAGCCTCCGAGAGTGCGGTCCCAGTGCTCGGCGAAGGCGTTGCCCATCCGGTCCAGCCCGGCGTGGCCCTGGTGCAGCCCACCGTGGGGCAGCGACGCGGGCTGCTCGACTCGGATGTACGGGTGCATCAGCGCGCGGGCGCCGTCCCGGTCCCCGGCCTGGAAGCGGCGGGCCAGCTCGCGTACCACGTCGGCTCCGGTCATCGCTGTCAAACGGCGCTGCCGGCCGGCTCCATGCTCGGGAAGAAGCCGGTGAAGGTGCCCTCGCTGGCGAGGCGCACGGCCCGGTCGCGGTCGAAGCCGCTGGTGTGTCGGTCCTCCAGGGCCAGCATCAGCGCGATGCCCATGACGGCCCGCGCCGAGATGTCGGGCGACTCGGCCTCGAACCCGTAGCGCTCCTCCACCTCGCGCCAGGCCTCCGCCAGGCGGTCCATGGCAGAGGCGAAGTTCTCGCGGTAGAAGCGGCGGGCGACCTTGGGGTCGCCGAACAGCACCAGCCCGAGCAGCGGCAGGATCTCCTCCAGCGTGGAGATGAGCTGGCGGTAGAGGCCGTTCATGGTCTCGACCTGCCGGGCGGGGGTGAGCGGCTCGTCCCGGTCCACGACCTGCGACGCGGCCACGAGCTTGTCCACCGCCTCCTGGAGCGGCTCGACCACGGCCTCGATGAACAGCTGGTCCTTGCTCTCGAAGTGGCGGTAGATCACGCCCTCGCTGAACCCGCCCCGATCCGCGATGTGGCGGATGGTCGTGCCATTCATGTCACCGGTCTCGGTGAAGGCCCGCCGGGCGGCCTGCAGGATGGACTTGCGCCGCGCCTCGGCGGTCAGCCGGCGAGCCCGAGGCAGGCCGCTGGCCTTGCGGGACGAGCGCGGGGATTGCTTGGCCATGGGGTCCTCCCGGTTACGCCGCGCGCCAAGATACCGAACCGCAGTACGTGAGCGTTCGCATTCAGACGATCACGGTGCGGGTTCCTTCGGCGCGGCTCAGGCCCTCGATGCCGTCGTTGATCTCGTCGAGCTTGATGTGGCGCGACACCAGCGAGCCGAGGTCCAGCCGGCCGGTCTCGGCCAGCCGGATGAAGCGGGGGATGTCCCGCAGGATCTGGGCGCCGCCCACCGACGCCCCCCGGAGGCGCTTGCCGGAGAACACCGCGCTCATGGCCGGCAGCGTGATGGTCCCGCCCACCGACGGCATGCCCACCAGCGTGACCGTGCCCTCGATGCGGGCCATGTCCCAGGCCTGGACCATCAGCTCGGGCCGGCCCACGACCTCGAAGCTGAAGTCCGCGCCCCGCCCCGCGGTGAGGGCCCGGACCGCCTCGACGGGATCGGCGTCGGAGGGATCGACCCCGTGGGTGGCGCCCACCCCGATGGCGGCCTCGCGACGGGAGGCCTCGGGATCGACGGCGATGATCGTCGCCGCCCCCGCGATGCGGGCGCCCTGGATCACCGACTGGCCGACGCCGCCGCAGCCGATGACCGCCACGCTGGCACCCGGGGTCACGCCGGCGGTGACCAGCGCCGAGCCCAGGCCGGTGGTGACCCCGCAGCCCAGCAGGGCGAGCTGGTCGTCGGGCAGGTCGGTCTCGACCGGGATCAGCGAGGCCTCGTCCACCACCATGGCTTCGGCGAACGAGCCGCAGCCGCACACCGCGCGGGCGGCGCGGCCGTCGGGCAGGGCGAACCGGGAGGTGGCCAGGATGCCCGGGCCCCGCTCGCAGTGGTTGGACATGCCGTTGACGCACCACCAGCAGGACCCGCACGCGGGCGAGACCGCGGCCAGCACCCGGTCGCCGGGGCGCACCCGGCGCACTTCGGGGCCGATCTCCTCGACCTCGCCGCAGGCCTCGTGGCCGGGCACGATGGGCAGCGGCAGGGGCGAACGCCCGGCGATCACGGTCAGGTCGGTGTGGCAGATGCCGCTGGCCGCGATGCGGACCAGCACGTCCCGCGGGCCCAGGCCGGCGGGCTCCAGGTCCTCCACCACCAGCGGCTCACCCGGCTCATAGGCGACGGCGACCCTCATGCCCAGCCCGCCACCGGCACGCCCCCCTTGACCACGGTGCCCACGCGGGCGGGATCGAGCAGGACTCGGATGTCGGCGGTGGGGTCACCGTCCACCACCACCAGGTCGGCCAGGTAGCCCTCCTCGATCCGGCCCAGGCGCTCGCCGACGAGCGGCCCGGCGTTGTCGGTGGCGGTCAGCAGGGCCTCCAGGGGTGAGAAGCCGACGAGCTCGACGTAGGCGGCGAGCTCGGCCGCGTAGGTCCCGTGCCGGGTCCACTGGTGGCCGAAGTCGCCCCCGGCCACGATGCGCACGCCGTTGCTGTGCAGCTTGCGGTAGCCGTCGATCGACGCCTGCAGCTCCTCGGGGTACAGCGCGTCGGTGACCCGCTCCCGGCTGATGCCATAGGGCTCGGCCGCCCCCTCGACCACGGCCCGCAGGTAGTGCAGGCCGGGGCAGACCCAGACGTCGTCGCGAGCGGCGGTGAGCTCGGTGATGGCGGCGTCGTCCAGGTAGGTGGCGTGGTGGACGATGCGCACGCCGTTGCGCACGGCCAGGCGGACACCCCCGGTGCTGCGGGCATGGGCGGTGACGAAGGCGCCGTGGGCGGCCGCCTCCTCGACGGCCGCCGCCACCATGGCGTCGTTCATGTACGTCACCTGCGACGGCTGGCCGGGCACGATCCCGTCGCCCGACACCATGAGCTTGATCACCCGCACGCCCAGCTCGCACTGGCCGCCGACGATCCGGCGCATGTCCTCGGGACCGTCCACCTCGGTGAGCGTCGGGGCACCGATGGCCCCCCGCTGGGTGATCATGGCGCCCGAGGCCCACAGGCGGGGCCCGGGGATGCGGCCGCGGTCGATGGCCTGGGAGATGACCGCGTCGACCCGGGGCTTGAGCGCCCCGGCCCCGATGAGCAGTGTGTAGCCCCAGCGCAGGTAGGTGGCCACCACCGCCGCGACCTCGAGGGCGTGCTCGTCGTCGGGCATGGCCGCAATCTCGGGGTGGTCGAACACGAAGTCGAGTGGCCAGGAGATGTGGCTGTGGGCGTCGCACAGGCCGGGCAGCACGCTGGCTCCGGCCACATCGACCACCCGGGCGGACGCGGGGTCCACCGGCGCCCGACCGGGGAACACGCCGGCGATGCGGTCGCCCTCGATCAGCACGTCGCCGTCGAAGGGGCGCACGCTCGGGTCGCCCGAGCAGGTCACCACCCGGGCGTGGCTGAGCAGCGTGCGGTCGGGGGCCGTCATGCCGACCGGGGCCCGGGCGTGAAGGTGATGGGCACGGTCAGCGGTGCCCGGTTGAGCACGGAGTGGAACGGGATGGGCTCGTCGGTGGCCAGGCGCAGGCCGTCCAGCCGGGTCACCACCTCCTCCAGGGCGATCCGCACGTTCATGCGGGCCAGGTTGGAGCCGGCGCAGCGGTGCGGCCCGGCGCCGAAGGTGAGGTGGCGGTTGCTGGCCCGGTTCGGATCGAAGTCCGCCGGGCACGGGAACTCGCCCTCGTCGCGGTTGGCCGAGGCCCAGTAGATGAGCACCTTGTCACCCTCGCGTATCTGCCGGCCGCCGATCTCGGTGTCGTGGGTGGCGGTGCGGGCGATGGCGACGAACGACGTCTCCAGCCGCAACAGCTCCTCGATGGCGTCGGCGATGCGCTCGGGCTCGCGCCGCAGCAGGGCGGGGATCTCGGGCTCGTGGCAGAAGCGGATCATGACCTGGCCCAGGACGCCGGCGGTGGTGTCGAGCCCGCCGAGGATGAGCAGCTGGACGACCCCGATGGCCTCCTCGTCGGTGATGGGCCGGCCCTCGATCTCGGCTGCGATCACGGCGTCGACCACGTCGCCCTGGGGCGGCTCGTGGCGGCGCTGCTCCAGGAGGTCGCTGATCCAGCGGTACATGTAGGCCCAGGCGTCGCGGGCGTCGGGGTTGTTGGGCACCGAGGCCGAGGTGGCCTTCGCGTTGATCTCGGCCAGCTGGTCCGACGGGGCGTTGAGCACGAGGTCGAAGAAGGCCAGGCCGGGGAAGGGCCGGGCGAAGTCGGCCATGAAGTCGCAGGCCCCCGCCTCCACGAAGCCGTCGAGCAGCCGCGTCACCAGGGCCCGGGTCGGCCCCTCGTACGCGGCCACGACCGCGGGGGTGAACCAGGCGTTGATCAGCCGCTTGTACTCACGGTGCAGGGGTGGGTCGAGGTGCTCCGGGATGGCCTTGACCACCATCTTGGTCGCGGGCACCGACACGCCCTGGGCCGAGCTGAAGGTGCGCCAGTCCTGCGCCACCCGCAGCACGTCCTCGTAGCGGGTGAGCACCCAGAACCCGCCGTGCTCCTCGCTGTAGGCCACGGGGTGGTCGGCCCGCATGGTCGCCAGGGTCTCGTGCAGGCTCTGTGCCAGCTCCGGCGAGGTGTGGTCGAAGCCGTGCGCGCACCACTCGGCGGAGAGCATCGCGTCACTTTAACATGTGAGCGATCACTTTCTCAGAGGCCCGCGGGCAGCCCGATGCTCCGGGGCTCCAGGTACCCGGCCAGCCCTTCCGGGCCCAGCTCACGGCCGAGGCCCGACTGCTTGAACCCGCCGAACGGGACCGCCGGGAAGGGCGGGTAGGACCCGTTCACGGCAATGCTGCCGGTGCGCACGCGCTGGGCCGTCGCCAGGGCGCGGGCCGGGTCCGCGCTCCACACCCCACCCGACAGCCCGTACTGCGAGTCGTTGGCGATGCGCACGGCCTCGTCGTCGCCTTCGTAGGCGATCAGGCACAGCACCGGCCCGAAGATCTCCTCCTGCGCCACCCGCATGCCGTTGTCCACGTCACCCAGGATGGTGGGCGGGACGTACCAGCCCCGCGGCAGGTGCTCGGGACGCCGGCCGCCGGTCACCACCCGGGCCCCGGCCTCGACCGCGGACCCGATGTAGCCCTCCACCCGGTCCCGCTGCCGCTCGGCCACCAGCGGTCCGACCACGGTGGCCGGATCATGCGGGTCGCCGTAGGGGACTGCCGCCGCGGCCGCAGCGGCAGCGTCGAGCGCCTCGGCGTAGCGCGAGCGGGGCACGAGCAGGCGGGTGTGAGCGCCGCACGACTGGCCGGCCAGGTGCATGGTGCCGCCCACCACCCGCGGCACGACGGTGCCCAGGTCGGCGTCGTCGAGCACGACGGCAGCCGACTTGCCGCCCAGCTCCAGCGAGACCCGCTTCACCTGCTCGGCGCACAGGCTCATGATCCGCCGCCCGGCCGCGGTCGATCCGGTGAACGCCACCTTGTCCGTGCCCCGGTGGGTGACCAGGTGCTCGCCCAGGTCGCGCCCGCCCGGGACCACGTTGACCACGCCCGCGGGCACGCCCGCCTCCTCCAGGGCCTCGGCCAGCACGAAGTTGCTGAGCGGGGCCTCGGGCGGCGGCTTGACCACCGCAGTGCAGCCGGCCGCCAGCGCCGGGGCCAGCTTCCAGGCGGACAGCATGACCGGAGAGTTCCAGGGCACGATGGCGGCGACGACCCCGACCGGCTCCTGGGTCACCAGGCCGCTGCGGTCACCCGCCTCGACCCGGCGCTCGAAGGCGAAGCTGCGGATCAGGTCCGCGTAGTAGCGGAACACCGGCGCCACCAGGCCGGTCTGGGACGCGGTGGCCTGGCTGACGGGGCAGCCCATCTCGTCCACGGTCACGCCCGCGATGTCCGCCGCCCGCTGGGCCAGCAGGTCGGCGGCGCGTGCCAGCACGCCGGCCCGCTCGTCCGGCGCCATGGCCGGCCAGGGACCGTCCTGGAACGCGGCCCGGGCCGCGGCGACGGCGCGGTCGCCGTCCGCGTCCGTGGCCCGAGGCGCCTGGCCGACGACCTCCTCGGTGGACGGCGACACCACCGGGAAGGTCCCGCCCCCGACGGGGGCCACCCAGCGGCCGCCGATGTAGAGGTCGCGCCTGTGCATCAACCGGTCGTCCACGCGACCCGTGGCTACCATATTGAGCGAACGCTCGCTAAATTGCCGGGGTGGACCTGCTGCTGCGACGTGCCTCGTTGATCGACGGGACGGGTGACCCCGCCCGCATGGCCGACGTCGCGGTGACCGGTTACCGCATCTCCGCCGTCGGTCCCCCCGGCGAGCTGGCACCGCCCTCGCCCGGCGCCGAGGTGGTCGAGCTCGACGGCCTGGCCCTGGCCCCAGGCTTCATCGACGTCCACACCCACTACGACGCCCAGGTCCTGTGGGACCCCGACCTCACCCCGTCGAGCTGGCACGGGGTGACGAGCGTGGTCATGGGCAACTGCGGCTTCGGCGTGGCCCCCACCCGGCCCGAGCACCGCGACACGATCGTGCGCACGCTCGAAAACGTCGAGGGCATGTCGATGGAGGCGTTGAACGCCGGGATCGACTGGTGCTTCGAGACGTTCCCCGAGTACCTGGTGGCCTTGGCACGGCGGCCCATGCGGCTCAACGCCGGTGCCTTCATCGGCCACACGCCGCTGCGGCTGTTCGTGCTGGGCGGGGAGGAGCGTCCCGCCACCGGCGACGAGGTCGAGGCCATGCGCCGCCTCGTGCACGAGGCGATGGACGCGGGCGCGCTCGGGTTCTCGACCTCCCGCCAGCCCGCCCACCAGGGCGCGTTCGGCCGCCCCGTGCCCAGCCGGTTCGCCGAGACGGACGAGGTCTACGCCCTGGCCGGAGTCCTGGGCGAGCTGGGCCGCGGCGTCGTGCAGGTGTCCATCGGGCCCGGGCTTTTCGTCGACCAGTTCTCCGAGCTGGCGGTGGCCCACGGCGTGCCGGTCACCTGGACCGCGCTGGTGGCGCGGGCCGACAAGCCCGGCGCCGCCCTGCGCACCGTGGAGCGGGGCGCGGCCCTGCCCGGCGAGGTCTACCCCCAGATCGCATGCCGGCCGATCGTCATGCAGATCACCATGACCGACCCGGTCCCCCTGGCCGAGATCGACGTCTGGAAGGAGGTGCTGGCCCTCCCGCGCCAAGAGAGGTCCGACCTCTACACCGACACGGCCTGGCGCGACCGGGCCCGGCCCGCCACCCTCGACGCCTGGAGCCACCGCTGGCCCAAGACCAGTGTGGAGGAGACCGGCGCCCACGCGGACGCGGTGGGCATCCCGCTCGACCGGCTGGCCGAGGCGCGGGGCACGACGCCGTTCGACCTGATGCTCGACCTGGCGCTCAGCGACGGGATGGCCACCCGGTACCGCATCGTCCTCGACAACGACGGCGACGACGAGATCGGCGACCTGCTGGCCGACCCGCGCACGCTGCTCGGCCTCTCCGACGCCGGGGCCCACGCCAGCCAGCTGTGCGACGCCTGCTTCTCGACCCATCTGCTGGGCCACTGGGTGCGGGAGCGAGGGGCGCTGTCCCTGGAGGAGGCGGTCTGGCGCCTGACCGGACATCCCCACCAGGCCTTCCGCATCCCGGGGCGCGGGCTGGTGCAGGAGGGCTACTTCGCCGACCTCGTCGCCTTCGACCCCGAGCGCGTCGGCTGCACGCCGGTGGAGCGGGTCGGCGACCAGCCCGGCGGCGCCGACCGCCTGGTCGTCCGCAGCACCGGCGTGGAGCACGTCTGGGTCAACGGGGTCATCACCCGCCGGGCGGGGGAGGACGTCCCGGACGCCGCCCCGGGTCGCCTGCTGCGCCGCTAGCGGGCTCGGGCCCGGCCCGGCGGTTCGAGCTGGTAGAGCTCGGTGGCGGTGTGCTGCAGCACCTTGCCCACCACCTCGTCGGGCATCCCGCCGAGCGACCGCTCGATCACGTCGCGCGGGCTGGGCGACTCCGACGCCGGTCCCGGGGACAGGCTGGTGGCGTGGGGGAAGTCGGTCTCGAACATGAGGTTGTCGGCCAGCTTGTCCATCACCGCTCGCACCGAGTCCTGCTCGAACCAGTACATGCCGTACACCTGGCGGTAGAGGTACTCGCTCGGCAGCAGGCGATCGGGGTAGTCCTTGTGCGCCCCGACGTTGAGCCACTGCCAGTCCATGCTCTCGGCGAGGAAGGGCAGCCAGCCGGCGCCGTTCTCGACCGACACGAACTTGAGCCCGGGATAGCGGTGGCACACGCCGCTCAGGACCACCTCGGCGATGTTCTGGGCGTTGCCCAGCAGCACCAGTGAGCTCTCGCGGGTGAAGTCCATCTTCTTGGACTGGTCCACCGCACCCTTCAGGTCGTCGGGGCTGCTGAGGAACCCGACGTGGAAGTTCATGCTCAGGCCCATCTCCTGGGCCTGGCCCAGCAGCGGCTCCCAGTGGTCGTCCACCAGCCGGGGCAGGCCGACCTTGTCGTAGCGGGCCGCGAACAGGACGCCTTTGTGGCCCAGACCGTAGGCCCGGACCATCTCGGCCACGGACGCCTCGATGTCCCAGAAGGGCAGCATCATCATGGGGATGAGCCGGCGGCGGTCGGCCGAGCACCACTCGACCAGCCAGTCGTTGTAGGCGCGCACGCAGTCGGTGGCCAGCTCGGCCGGCATGTTGTTGAGGAACACGTGGCTGTGGAACCCCAGGATGTTGGGGTACAGCACCTGGTAGTGGACGCCGACCTCGTCCATGTAGTCGAGCCGCGCCCGGGCGTCGACGGCCGGCAGGAACGCGTCGGCCAGCCGCCGGGGATGCGACGGCGGGTATTCGGGCCAGCAGGCCTGGGCGAAGGCACCCACGCCGTACAGCTTCTGGTCGCCGATGTACCAGTAGTCCTCCTGGCGGCGCTCGTGGAACCGCACGTGTGGCACCAGGTCACCCCAGCGGGACGAGACGCGCGAGGTCCACAGGTCGGGGGGCTCGATGATGTGCGAATCCACGTCGGCCACCGCGTAGCGCTCGCACAGGGGAACCCCTGCGTCGTGGTAGGCCATCCGCGCAGCTCCTATCCATCGAGCGAATCCATCGAGCGAAGTCCATAAGCGAGTGTTCGCTCACTAACTATAGTCCCGCGGGGCCGATCGTCCGCAATGGCGGCGTGGTGGGCCAGGGGACGGCACGGTTGGTGATGAGCAGGGCATCGGGCAGCTCGACCGTGGCCGTGACGCCGAAGCCGCGGGCGCTGTGCAGCCGGACGCCGATGCCGTGGCGGGCTGCCAGATTCCCGGCCACGTAGTGCCCGAGGTACTTGGAGGGCGCGATGGTGAACGACTCGGCGCCGGCGAGGCGCCGGTTGGCGGCCTCGATCTCCTCCGCGGGCATGCCGAGCCCGGAGTCCACGACGGCCACCGCGTACCCGCCGTGCCGGGGTGCGCCGTGGACCTCGACCTTGCGGTCCGGGGGCGAGAACACCAGCGCGTTCTCGATGAGCTCGGCCAGCAGATGGGCCAGGTCGGCCGCGGCGGAGCCCGTGATGGTGGCGGCGGAGTCCACGTGGAGGACGACCCGCTGGAAGTCCTCGACCTCGCCGACCGCGGCGCGCACGACATCCGAGACCCGCAGCGGCTCGGTCCAGCGCCGGGGCGGGTCGATGCCCGCCAGCACCAGCAGCGACTCGGCGTTGCGGCGCATGCGGGTGGCCAGGTGGTCGAGCTTGAACAGGTTGGCCAGGACGTCGGGGTCGGTCTCGTTGGTCTCCAGCTCGGTGATGAAGTCGAGCTGGCGGCCCAGCAGGTTCTGGTTGCGCCGGCCCAGGTTCACGAAGCTGTCGGCGATGTTGCGGCGCAGGACCGCCTGCTCGATGGCCAGGTCGAGCGCCGAGACCTGCACCGTGTTGAGCGCCGCGGCCACGTCCGCCACTTCGTCACGGGTCACGACCTCCACCGGCGCCACCTCGGGAACGTGGACGTCCTCGCCGAAGGGGGTCTCGAGGATGTGGGCCACCGCCCGCGGCAGGCGCCGCTC
>DASRJN010000248.1:0-3544 GCA_035649455.1 Acidimicrobiales bacterium | reverse complement strand
TGCCTGACACGACCCGGACGCTGGTGGTGTGGTGCGCCGACTGGCCGGTGGTGGCGGCGGGGGTGCCGCTGGACGTGCCCGCGGCCGTCCTGCGGGCCAACCGGGTGGTGGCGTGCTCGCCGGCCGCCCGGGCCGAGGGGGTCGAGCGCCACCAGCGCCGCCGGGATGCCCAGTCGCGCTGCCCCGAGGTGCTGATCCTCGAGCACGACCCGGCGGCCGAGGCCCGGGCCTTCGAGCCGGTGGCCGCCAGCCTCGAAGCCCTCACGCCCCGCATCGAGATCACCTACCCGGGCGCCTGCGCCTTCCCCACCCGGGGGCCCGCCCGCTACCACGGGGGCGACCAGGCGCTGGCCCGCCGGGCGGCCGCCCTGGTGAGCCACACGCTGGGCGGCCGAGCCCCGGTCCGGGTGGGGGTGGCCGACGGGCCCTTCGCCGCCGCTCTCGCCGCCCGCCGCCACCGCCGAGCCGCCCCGGTGGCCCGGTCCGAGGACATGGCCCTGGTCGTGCCGCCCGGGGAGAGCCCCGCCTTCCTGGCGCCGATCCCGGTGACCGTGCTGGCCGACGAGGGCGGGCCGGCCGGTGCTGCCCTGGTCGACGTGCTGGAACGGCTGGGGGTGCGGACGCTCGGTGCCCTGGCCGCCCTGCCCGTGGCCGAGGTCGTGGGCCGCTTCGGAGCCGAGGGCCTGCGCGCCCACCGCCTGGCCGGTGGGGAGGACGGGCGGCCCCCGGTCACCGCCCCGCCCCCCGCCGACTGGACGCTGGTCGCCGAACTCGACCCGCCCGCCGAGCGGGTCGAGGCCGCCGCCTTCGTGGCCCGGGGCCTGGCCGACGACCTCCACCGCCGCTTGGCCGAGACGGGCAGCGCCTGCACCCGCCTGGTCGTGGGGGCCGAGACCGAGCACGGCGAGACGCACGAGCGGGTGTGGCGCACGGAGGGCACCTTCAGCGCCCTGGCCATCGCCGACCGGGTGCGCTGGCAGCTGGAGGGCTGGGTGGGCGGGGTGGACAACGCACACAGGCCCTCGGGTGGGCTCACCCGGATCTGGCTGGCGCCGGAGGAGATCGTGCCGGCCGGGGGGCGCCAGCTCGCCCTCAGCACCGGTGGCCCCGGGGCGGTCGATCCCATCGAGGCGGGGGACCGGGCCTCCCGGGCGCTGGCTCGGGTCCAGGGGTTGCTGGGGATGGACGCCGTGCGGGTCCCGGAGTGGCGGGGTGGTCGAGGCCCGGGCGAGCGGGTCGGCCTGGTCCCGGTGGCGGCCGCCGATGTGACCGAGCCCCGGCCCGCGGCCCGGCCGGCCTGGGTGGCCGAGCCCTGGCCGGGAACGGTGCCCGCCCCCGCGCCGGCGTCGGTCCACATCCCGCCGTTGCCGGTCGAGGTGGTCGACGACGCCGGCCGCCCCGTGGCGGTGGGAGGCCGGGGCGAGGTGAGCGCCGCGCCCGCGGCGGTGGCGGCGGGCGACCGCTCCGGCCGCCGGCCCGTGGCCGCCTGGGCGGGACCGTGGCCCTGCGACGAGCGCTGGTGGGATCCCGAGACCCACCGCCGCCGGGCCCGGCTCCAGGTGACGACCGCCGACGGGACCGCCTACCTGCTGGTGGTGGAGGCGGGCCGCTGGTCCGTGGAGGCGACCTACGACTGAGCGAAGGGCCTCACGCTCCGGGCCGATACCGTCGCCGGCAAGAGGAAGGAGCCTCCGATGGCCACCGTCCGCTACATCGTCAACGACGTCGACGCCGCGATCGCGTTCTATTGCGGGCACCTCGGTTTCCGGGAGGTGATGCACCCGGCCCCGGCCTTCGCCATGCTGGCCCGGGACGATCTCCGACTCACCCTGAGCGCGCCGGGGGGCGGACCGGGCGGCGGCCAGGCCATGCCCGACGGCACCCTGCCCCAGCCGGGAGGCTGGAACCGGTTCTCGTTGGAGGTCTCCGACATCGAAGGGCTCGTCGAGGGTCTGCGAGGCGACGGCGTCACCTTCCGCAACGAGATCGTGACCGGCGTGGGCGGCAAGCAGATCCTGGTCGAGGACCCGTCGGGCAACCCGATCGAGCTGTTCGAGCCGATCATCCCCGAAGCCCGCGAGGCGGCGACCCGCGAGGCCTGACCCATACATATGTTCGCTATAGTGCGGGCGTGGGCTTCAACAACCCCAACGTGCCGTGGAGCGAGATCGAGCGAGCCCTGTCCGACCGCCCGCGCCGCGACCACCGGCCCTCCCTGGTGCCGGAGGGGGCCAACGGGGGCGACAGCCCGGCATGGTCGTCCCACCGGGCGGACTACGAGCCTCCCGCCCAGTTCCGGCGGCAGGCCAGCGCCACTCCATACGCCGAGCTGCACTGCCACTCCAACTTCAGCTTCCTCGACGGGGCCAGCCACCCGGAGGAGCTGGTGGAGGAGGCCGCCCGCATGGACCTCCAGGCGCTGGCGCTCACCGACCACGACGGGCTCTACGGCGTGGTCCGCTTCGCGGAGGCGGCCCGCGCCATGGAGGTCCCCACCGTGTTCGGGGCCGAGCTGTCATTGGGGCTGAGCGCCCCCCAGAACGGCGAGGCCGATCCCGAGGGCAACCACCTGCTGGTGCTGGCCCGCAACCCGGCCGGCTACGCCCGGCTGGCGACCACCCTCAGCGCCGCCCACCTGGCGGGAAGCGAGAAGGGCAAGCCCAACTACTCGGGCATCGACTGGTCGGCGGCCCATGGCGACCACTGGCTGGTGCTCACCGGCTGCCGCAAGGGGGCCGTGCCCCGGGCCCTGCTGAAGCAAGGCCCGGCGGCCGCCGCCCGTGAGCTGGGGCAGCTCGTCGACTGCTTCGGTGCGGACAACGTGGTGGTCGAGCTGTGCGACCACGGCGACCCGGTCGACTCGGTCCGCAACGACGGCCTGGCCCGGCTCGCCGTGGAGGCGGGGGTGGGCCTGGTGGCCACCAACAACGTCCACTACGCCACGCCCGACCGGCGCCGCCTGGCCACCGCGCTGGCTGCGGTGCGAGCCCGCCGCAGCCTGGACGACCTGGCCGGCTGGTTGCCGGCGGCGGGCACCGCCCACCTGCGCTCGGGCGACGAGCAGGCCCGGCGCTTCGCCCGCTGGCCCGGGGCGGTCGAGCGGGCGGCCGAGCTGGGCCGGGCATGCGCCTTCGACCTGGCCCTGGTGGCGCCCCGGCTGCCGCCCTTCCCCTGTCCCGAAGGGCTCGACGAGATGGCCTACCTGCGGCGGCTGGTGACCCAGGGCGCCCATCGGCGCTACGGCCCCCGGGAGCAGAACCCCCGGGCGTGGGACCAGGTCGACCATGAGCTCGACGTCATCGAGGCGCTGGGGTTCCCCGGCTACTTCCTGGTGGTGTGGGACATCGTCGAGTTCTGCACCCAGTCCAACATCCTCTGCCAGGGTCGGGGCAGCGCCGCCAATTCGGCGGTCTGCTACGCGCTGGGCATCACCAACGCCGACGCGGTGTCGCTCGGCCTGCTGTTCGAGCGCTTCCTGTCGCCCGAGCGCGACGGCCCGCCGGACATCGACATCGACATCGAGAGCGGCCGCCGGGAGGAGGCC
>DASRJN010000247.1:0-2625 GCA_035649455.1 Acidimicrobiales bacterium | reverse complement strand
CGCCCGCACGAGGCGCTGGGCGATGTCGCCGTTGCCGAGCCAGGCACTGTGGGTCCCGTCGAGATACGTCTGCACGTTGGGGAGCGCGCCGAGGACGTCGACCGCGTGGTTCAGCATGGCGAAGCGGTCGGCCGCCGCGGTATCGGGGTCGGCTTCGGGCGGCTGGCACCACTCCGGCGCGTTCGAGCCGTCCGCACTGCCGTAGGGATCGTAGAACGGGATGATGCCCAGCCCGTCGGGCTCGAGGATCACGATCGCGGGGCGATCGCCGATGCCGGCCGCGAACCCGTCGATCCAGGCCTCGTACTCGGCGGCGTTGGTTGCCCCTCCGGCTGAGAACTGGGCGCAGTCACGGAACGGGATGTTGTAGGCCACGACCACGGGGATGGTCCCCTGCTTCTCGGCCTTCTTGACGACCTGCTGCACCCCCTGGCGCACCGAATGGGGCGTCCCCTGCGTGAACCAGACGGCCTGGGGCGTGTCGATCATGGCCTGGATGCGGGCCGCGCCTTCCCGGTCGCCCTGCGCCTTCAGCGCATCGATCTGCTCGCGCGCCCCGTGGTTCGGCTTGGGCACGTACAAGTCGCCGCCCGGTCGCGGCCGCGCCGCGGCCGGCGTCGCGCCGGCCAGCACCAACGCCGCGGCCAACAGCATCAGGGTCCCGATCCGACGCCACGGGACTGCTGTCTCGCTCTTCATGGCCCCTCCCTCCATGTCCGCGTGCAACGCGTGGAAGCGCTCTCACACTACGCGCAATCTGCCCTCCACGGGAAGTGCGCCACGCGGGGGATCAGGCACTCACCCAGCGTCGCCGGCCGCGAAGCTGACGTCGGCGGCCGCGACCGTGCCGGCCTGGCGGCCGGGGGCCGTCTCGTCTCCCCAGTACAGGTTGGTGTGAGCGATCACCGCGGCCGGCGGCGGCGCGCCCCACTGGCTGAGGTCCTCGGTGGTGTGGGCGTCGCTGACCAGCGTGGTGTCGTAGCCGCGCACGAGCGCGCCGTGGAGGGTGGCGCGGATGCACGCGTCGGTCTGCGCCCCGGTGACGAGGAGGCGGCCCACCGCCCGGTCGGCCAGCACCGCTTCGAGGTCGGTGTCCTCGAAGGAGTCGCCGTAGGACTTCGAGACCAGGGGCTCCGACTCGCGCCGGTCCAGCTCGGGCACGTACCGCCAGGTCTCGCTGCCCAGGGGGAAGTTGTCGTCGGTGTGCTGTACCCAGACCACGGGCACGCCCTCGCTCCGGGCGCGCGCAACCAGCTCGGCGATGGTGGCGATGACGCCGTCGCGGTTGTGGGTGCCGGCCATCACCCCGTTCTGGACGTCGACGACCAGCAGCGCGGTGTTGGGCCGATCGGGCAGGGTGGTCATGGGAACCTCCGGTGACAAAACCATCCGGGAGCCGCGGCGCGGTGGGGTTACCTTCGCGCGCATGCGCGCAGCCCGGGCCCACAGTTACGAGATCTCCGTGCTGTGGACGGGCAACCGGGGCACGGGCACGAGCGACTTCCGCAGCTACGACCGGGCCCACGAGGTCTCGGCGGCCGGGCGCCCCGTGATCGAGGGGTCGTCGGATCCGTCGTTCCGGGGCGACAAGACCCGCTGGAACCCGGAGCAGCTGCTGGTGGTGTCGCTCTCCCAGTGCCACATGCTGTGGTACCTGCACCTGGCCACCGACGCGGGCGTGACCGTCGTCGCCTACCACGACGACGCGGTGGGCACCATGGTCGAGGAGCCCAGCGGCGCCGGTCGCTTCTCGGAGGTCGTCCTCCGCCCGCATGTGGTCGTGGCCGATCCCGCCATGGTCGAGTCGGCCGAGGCGTTGCACGGGCGCATCGAGGACTATTGCTTCATCGCCCGGTCGGTGAACTTCCCGGTCCGCCACGAGCCGGTGACGGCCGTAGCCGAGGTCACCCCACTTCGTGAGACATGGCGTCCACCGCCACGGTGACCGCCAGGATCAGCACGGTCTCCTGCGGGTCGTGCACCTCAACCCCGTAGGTGTCGCGCACGCGGAACCACTTCTTGGACACCTCGGCGATCTTGTGCCCGTCGCGCTCGATCTCGTACTCGTGGTCGACGATGTTGCCGTGCACCTTGAGGTCGCCGCCCGAGACATCGACGTGGAAGCGATCCCGGATCCCCACCAGGGCCTTCTTGACCGTCGCCTCGCCCCCGCCCGGGAACTCGATGCGGATCTTGTCGCGGATCGAGAGCTTCTTCTCGCGGATGGTGGCGACCTCGTGGCCGGCCCGGTCCTCGAGCACCCAGGTATCCCGGATGCGCAGCGCCTTGCCGTCGACCTTGAACACCCTGGCGCCGGACCCGTCCTCGATCCAGTAGTCGTCGCCGACCGCGATCATCTTCTGGCGCATCTGGAAACGCAGGACCGGCTCGTCGTCGTGCCTGTCCCGTCGCAGGATCCCCATGTCCTCGCCCTCCCTTGGCCTGTACCCAACGTCGCGTGATCGTCACGGAGAGACGGAACCCGAGCCGATGCGGCCTCCGTCGAACCGAGCATGAGACATCACCTTGGCACGACCGGGCTGCTCCTGGCCGCACTGAGCATCGCAGGCTGCGGGGCCGACTCGCCCGCGCCCGGCCCCGCGTCCGACGACGAGGGCGCGCCGC
>DASRJN010000246.1:0-15596 GCA_035649455.1 Acidimicrobiales bacterium | reverse complement strand
AGGAGTTCGAGCACGACTTCGAGGGCTCTCTGGGCGTCATGGTGACCGACGACTACGGCGCGGTGGCGCAGGCCAAGCCGGTCGCCGTCTCGACCGACTGAGCCCTTCAAGCGATTGACGGGCCGCGAAGAACGTTTATTCTTGGGGCTGTGAGCGACGCCACGGCCCACGCCCCCGACCACGACGAGCTGCGTGAGCGGCTGCTGCGGGCGGCGGCGGCGGTGTTCGCCCGCCAGGGCTATGACGGCACCAAGATCATGGATGTCGTGCGCGAGTCCGGCCTGTCGACCGGAGCCGTGTACGGCCGCTTCCGCTCCAAGAACGACCTGCTGCGCGAGGCGATCGTCAGCCGCTCGCACAACGCGGCCCGGCTCGGCTCCGATGGGCTCGACCGGGTGGCCGACCTCATCGCGGCCGGGGCCACCCGCACCGGCGGGCCGCTGAGCGACGCCGAGGCCCTGCGCCTGGAGGCGTATGTGACCGCTCGCCGCGAGCCGGAAGTGGCCCAGGCCCTGGCCGAGGCGGACGAGGCGTGGCGCCGGCGGATCGCGCCGCTCACCGGCGAAGCCCGGCGTGACGGCACCATCGACGACGAGATCGACCCCGACGCGGTGGTGTTCCTGGTCCGCATCCTGCACCTGGGCCTGCTGTTGCACCGCGGCTCGGGCCTGCCCGGGCCCGACGAAGACTCCTGGCGGGTCCTCGTCGACCGCCTGGTGGCCAGCTTCGGCCATTCCCCCAGCGAGACGCCCGACGACATCCCCGACGACATCCCTACCGTCAGCGACCGGGAGGACAGCACACCATGACGGCCACCGATCCGGCCCCCGCCCTGCCCAGCCAGGCCGAGGTGGACGCCAGCATCAAGATCGTCCACGACCACGCCGATCGCATCTTCCTGTGGAACTACGACCGGGACCGGGGGCAGCTGGTCACGCTCTACAACAAGGCGATGTCGTCGCAGTGGAACAGCATCACCGAGCTGGACTGGTCCATC
Source organism: Acidimicrobiales bacterium (assembly GCA_035649455.1). Taxonomy (GTDB): domain Bacteria; phylum Actinomycetota; class Acidimicrobiia; order Acidimicrobiales; family VFJN01; genus ZC4RG19. Next base: position 14,599 of record DASRJN010000246.1, on the reverse strand, counting down.
GACGTCGACCCCGAGGGCCTGGTGGACATGGAGTCGCCGCTCATGCGGCTGGCGCGGGGCGCCATCGAGGTCGACGGCTCGCCCATCGCCAACTGGGGCGAGCGTGAGCTGATGGCGCTGGGCGTCGAGGCCCAGAAGGCCTCGCTGAGCCAGTTCATGCACGGCGAGCAGGGCGCCATGATGACCGCGGCCAAGATCGTCGAGACGGTGCCGTGGATCGACGCCAAGTACTACGCCTCCACCCAGACCATGGACGAGGCCCGCCACACCGAGGTGTTCGCCAAGTACCTCCACACCAAGGTGGGCGAGGCCTACCCCATGAGCCCGTTCCTGGAAGCGCAGATCATGGCGCTGCTGGAGGACAGCCGCTGGGACATCGCCTACCTGGGCATGCAGATCGTCATCGAGAGCCTGGCGCTGGCCGCCTTCGGCTCGATGCTGCGCACCACCGAGGAGCCGCTGCTGCGCAGGCTGCTGCGCTACGTCATGTCCGACGAGGCCCGCCACGTGGCCTTCGGCGTGCTCAGCCTGGCCGAGTACTACCAGGGCCTGACCGACGCCGAGCTCAAGGACCGCCAGGACTTCCTCATCGAGAACACCCTGCGCAACCGGCTGCGCTCCACGACGCCCGAGATGTGGGAGCGCCTCGGCGTGTCGGCCGAGGAGGTCGTCCCCGCCCTCATGACCGCCGCCGAGCGGATCAAGCTCAGCCCCTTCGCCGGCTTCCAGCGGGGCTTCTTCTCCAAGCTCGTGCCCAACGTCCGTAAGCTGGGCCTGCTCGACGCCAACGACGGCCACCTGCGCCGGGCATGGGGCGAGGCCGGCCTGCTGGAGTTCGAGTTCGCCGACGACACCGGGTCCGACTACGCCACGTACGACGCGGTGGCCGCCGACCGGGCGGCCGCGGCGGCCCAGGCGTCTTGAACGCGGCACGGCCGTCCCCGCTCGACCCACGCCCCGACTCCTGACGAGCGAGGACACTTCCATGACCGAACGCACCCTGCGCGGCGCCGCCGCCCTCGTGGGCGTGGCCGACGACGCCTCGCCCACCGGCGAGCTCGACCGGGGAGGCCGCGCCCTCGAGATGGCGATGATCCGGCAGGCGCTGGACGACGCCGGGCTCACCCTGGACGACGTCGACGGCGTGTGCCACGCGGGCTCGCCCGCGGCGCTGGCCGAGTTCCTCGGCATCCAGCCCCGCTACCTCGACGGCACCATGGTGGGCGGCTCCAGCTTCGAGCTCTACGTCGAGCACGCCGCGGCGGCCATCGCCGCCGGGCTGTGTGACGTGGTGGTGGGGGTGTACGCCGCCACCCCGCGCCGCGACCGCCACCGCCCGGGCGGCGGAGGTGGCTTCCGGGGCCGGCCGCCCGGGGGCATGACCCCGCAGCTGGAGTGGGAGCTGCCCTACGGGTTGCGCATGCCGATGGGCGCCTACGCCCTGGCCGCCTCGCGCCACATGGCGATGTACGGCACCACGGCCGAGCAGCTCGCCCGCATCGCGGTCGACACCCGGGCCTGGGCGGCATTCAACCCCAAGGCCCGCTACCGCGACCCCATAACCATCGACGACGTGCTGGCCTCGCCCATGGTGGTGTCGCCGCTGCACCTGCTCGACTGCTGCCTGGTGACCGACGGAGCCGGGGCCTTCGTGCTGGCCTCGGCGGCCCGGGCCCGGGATCTGGCCAAGCCGCCGGTGTACGTGCTCGGCGCGGCCACCGGCGGGACCCACCAGATGATCAGCCAGATGCCCGACCTCACCGTGACCGGGGGCGCCGTCTCGGGCCCCGCCGCCTTCCGCATGGCCGGGATCAAGCCCGACGACGTCGACCTGTTGATGGGCTACGACTCGTTCACCATCACCGCCCTGCTGCACCTCGAGGACCTGGGCTTTTGCGCCAAAGGCGAGGGCGGCGCCTTCGTGGAGGACGGGAAGCTGGGCCCCGGCGGCAGCGGCCTCGCCATGAACACCAACGGCGGCGGCCTGTCCTTCACCCACCCGGGGATGTACGGGATGTTCCTGCTGGTCGAGGCGGTGCGCCAGCTCCGCGGCGAGACCGGCGAGCGCCAGCTGGCCAAGCACGATCTGGCGGTGGCGCACGGGTCCGGGGGTGTGCTCTCGACCATGGGCACGATCGTGCTGGGAACGGAGGCCACGCTGTGACCCGCCTGCTGGAGCCGCCTGCGCCGAGCGAGGTGAGCGCCCCGTTCTGGGACGCCACCCGCGAGCAGCGCCTGGTGCTGCCGTGGTCGACCGCCACCGGCCTGCCGATGTGGTACCCCCGCGAGGTCGATCCCGCCGATCCCGACGCCGCCATCGAGTGGCGCGAGGCCGCCGGTGCGGGCACCGTCTACGCCTTCAGCGTCCATCACCGGCCCGGACCGGGGCGGGACGAGGCGGACGGCCTGTACGTGGTGGCGCTGATCGAGCTGGCCGAGGGCGTGCGGATGATGTCGAACGTGGTGGGGTGCGAGCCCGACGACGTGACGGTGGGAATGCCGGTGCGTGTGGCCTGGCACCCGCTGCCGGACGGCCGCCACCTGCCGCAGTTCACGCCGGCCTGACCTACAGGGGGAATGAGGGGATGACCGACGAGTCCGAAGCACGCTTCGACGAAGCGGCCAAGGTCGGGATGACCACCGCCCACTGGGCCGCGGAGCAGCCCGATGCCTTGGCCATCGTGTCGCCGCTGGGGGACCGGACATTCGCGGAGCTGAACGCCAACGCCAACCGGCTGGTGCGGGCCCTGCGGGAGCGGGGCGTGCGGAGCGGTGACGCGGTGGCGGTGATGGTGGCCAACCGGCCCGAGTTCGCCGAGGTGCTGGCGGCCACGACCCGGGCGGGCCTGCGCTTCACCCCCATCAACTGGCACCTGACCGCGGAGGAGGCCGCCTACATCGTGGGCGACTGCCAGGCCCGGGTGTTCGTGGCCGACACCCGCTTCGGCGCGGTCGCCGCGGCGGCGGCCACCGACGCGCCCCAGGCGACGGTCCGCCTCGCGGTGGGCGGCGACGTCGACGGCTTCGAGCCTTACGACGAGGCGCTGGCGGGCCAGGATCCCTCCGACATCGACGACCCCACGCTCGGCCGGCAGATGCTCTACACGTCGGGCACCACCGGCCGGCCCAAGGGTGTGCACCGCAGCGAGACGCCGCCCACGTCGGGCCTGGCCCGGCTGTTCGGCTACGTGCCGGGCGAGACCATGCACCTGTGCACGGGGCCCGTGTACCACGCGGCTCCGCTGGCGTTCTCGCTGGCCGGGCCGCTCGCCGCCGGGGTGGGCGTGGTGCTCATGGATGGCTGGTCGCCGGCCGAGACGCTGCGCCTCATCGAGGAGCACCACGTCACCCACTCGCACCTGGTGCCGACCATGTTCCACCGGCTGCTGGCGCTGCCCGACGAGGTCCGCAACGCGGCCGACGTGTCCTCGCTGCAGCTGGTGTTCCACGGTGCGGCCCCCTGCCCGGTGTCGGTCAAGGCCAAGATGATCGAGTGGTGGGGGCCGGTGCTGCTGGAGTACTACGCCGCCACCGAGGGGGTCGGCACCTTCGTCACCAGCAGCGACTGGCTCACCAAGCCGGGCACGGTGGGCAAGCCCGCCACCGCCGACCACATCCGCGTCCTCGACCCGGTGACCGGCGACGACCAGCCCACCGGCGAGGTCGGCACCGTGTACCTCAAGGCCCCGCCGGTCGGCCGGTTCGACTACTTCGGCGATCCGGACAAGACCGCGGACAGCTACCGCGGCGACTACTACACGATGGGCGACGTCGGCTACCTGGACGACGACGGCTACCTGTTCCTCACCGACCGCAGCGCCGATCTGATCATCACCGGCGGGGTGAACGTCTACCCGGCCGAGGTCGAGGCCGAGCTGCTGGGCCATCCGGCGGTGGGCGACGCCGCGGTGATCGGCGTGCCCGACCCCGAGTGGGGCGAGGTGGTGGTGGCCGTGGTCGAGCTGGGCGATGGCGAAGTCCCGTCGGACGAGCTGGCCGCGGCCCTGATGGAGCACTGCCGGCGCCGGTTGGCGAGGTTCAAGTGCCCGCGCCGGGTCGACTTCGTGGAGCACCTGCCCCGCACGGACAGCGGGAAGCTGTACAAGCGCCGCCTGCGTGACGAGTACCGTGCGAAGGCTGAAGAAAACGCTCCGTAGAACATGACGCGGGGTTCACGTGGCAAGTTTCCCGGAGTAAGTTTCGGCCCGTAGGTCAGCTGCCAGCCCCTGGGGAGAGCTAGGTGTACACCAACCAACCGCCTCCGCCGCCGCGCTACGCCCCACCACCTCCCGACCCCGGCCCCGTCGCTGATCCCGACGCCGGCTCGGGCAGCATCCCGGGTGCGCTCCGGATCGCCGCCATCGCCTCGCTGGGGGGCGGTGCCATCCACGCCACCTGCGTCGGCACCCACGGCGACGAGCGGTCCGTGATCCTCTCGTTCGCGTTGATCGCCGCCCTGCAGATCGGCTGGGGCGCCCTCGCCCTGGTCCGCGCCGGCCGGTGGGTGAGCCTGGCCGGCATCGCCATCAACGGCGCGGCCCTCGGCGGTTGGGTGCTGAGCCGCACCTCGGGCATCAGCTTCATCAACGGGTTCGAGACGGCCGAGTCGCCCGGGTTCCCCGACACGCTGGCCGCGGTCCTGGCCGGCGTCGCGGTGCTCGGGGCGGTCGCCGCCCTCGCGAACCGCTACGAGTGGGTGGCGAGGCCCCGGCCTGTCCTCGTGGCGCTGGCCGGCGTGGCGGTGCTGAGCATCTCGGTGCCGGGCATGGTGAAGACCGGCGACCACGACCACGCCGCCACGGGCGACGACCATGACATGGAAGGCATGGATCATGGCGACCACGACATGGAGGGCATGGATCACGACCAGGCCGCCCCGGTCGCTCCCGTCCCCTACGACGGCACCCTGCCGGTGGACCTGGGCGGGGTCCCGGGGGTCACGCCCGAGCAGCAGGCCGAAGCCGAGGACCTGGTTACCCGCACGATCGCGGACCTGCCCCAGTTCGCGGACCCGGCCACGCTGCCGGCGCGCGGGTGGTACCCGATCGGCGACGCCATCACCGGCTTCGAGCACTACATCAACTGGCCGCTGATCGACGACGGCGAGATCCTCGACCCGAACAAGCCCGAGTCGATCGTCTTCCAGGTCGGCCCCGACGGCACGCGGACGCTGGTGGCCGCCATGTTCATCACCCCGCGCGACGTGACGGTCGAGGACCCGCCCGACTTCGGCGGCGCGCTGGTCCAGTGGCACGCCCACAACAACCTCTGTTACGGCGGTGTCCCCAACCAGCTGCGGATCATGGCGGTGGTCGACTATCCCCAGCCCTGCCCGGGCGACACCTTCCGCGACCACCTGTCGCCCATGATCCACGTTTGGATCGTGCCGCACGAGTGCGGTCCGTTCGCCTCGCTCGAGGGCGATGGCGGGGGCGTGCTGGCGGAGGGCGAGACCAAGGCCTGCGACCACGCCCACGGATCTTCCTGAGAAATCCCACTACGCGCGCGCCCGGCGCCACTACGGCGCGCGATGATGCAACCGATCGTCTGGGGATTGTGACCACTACGTAGCGTGGTTCGCTGGGGGGCGGTCGGTTCGAGAAGGGATCCGGAATCGTGCGCCGCATACCGATTCGCGCCAAGCTGGCCGCGGCCCTGTCCGTGCCGCTGGTGGTGCTGTTCCTGCTGTCCGGGCTCGAGGTCGTCCACCTCACCGCCGCGGTCGACGAGATCGAGACCCAGGCCGAGATCGCCACCGCCGCGGTCGGGCCGGGCGGCCTCATCAGCCACCTGCAGAACGAACGCACCTACGCCGCGGTGAAGTCGGTGGGCTCGGACGAGTCGCTCGGGGTGCCGGTCCCGGTGCAGGGCTACGACGAGACCCGGGCCCTGACCGACGAGTCGCTGCGGATGGTGCGCCGGGAGATCGCCCAGCGGGGGCCGGAGGTCCGGTCCGCCTACGCGCCCGCGCTCGCGGGCCTCGACGATGGGCTCGAGCAGCTACGGGCCGACGTGACCGCCAACAGCCAGCTCCCCGAGTACAACACCGAGGCCAACGGCGAGTTCCAGGACCAGCTGTACCAGCGCTACACGCAGCTGATCCGCCCGTTCTTCGACGCCACCGACAAGGTCGCCCGCGCCGTCGACGACGAGGCGCTGCGCGAGGGCGTCGTCCAGGTCAACACCGCCTCCCGCAACATCGAGCTCTACCTCGACCTGGTCCGTACCCTGGCGGTCATCGGCGGCCGCCAGGGCACCGTCGACACCCGGGAGGAGATCCGCGACATCGTGTCCCGGAAGGTCTTGTGGGACCCGATCGTCTCCAGCATCATCCACGCCGAGCCGCCCTACGCCGACCTGGTCCACGACCGGTACCCCGTCGACTTCATCGAGGGGATCGAGACGCTGGTGCGGCGGTCGCTTTCGGGTGAGGACGTACCCACTGACCAACTGGCCGGGCCGCTCACGGTCCCCGACTGGGGCGGCCTCGCCCCGTACCGCGAGGCCATGTCGACCAAGCTGACCGAGGTCGCCGACGGCATCCGGGCCGACGCCCGACGCCGCGAGCAGCTGTTCCTCGCCCTGGCCGCCCTGACCCTCACCGCCGCACTGGTGCTGACCTGGCTGGTGTCGCGCTCGATCACCCGGCCGCTGCGCTCCCTGACCTCGCAGGCCAAGGCGATGGCCCGGGTCCGGCTCCCCGCTGCGGTGCGGGAGGTGCTCCAGACCCCGCTGGGCGAGGACGTGTCCGTGCCCCAGGTCGAGCCGGTGGCGGTCCAGACCCGCGACGAGGTCCTCGACGTGTCCGTGGCGCTCAACAGTGTGCAGGACACCGCCCTCGAGCTGGCGGTGTCCCAGGCCGTGCTGCGCCGCAACATGGCCGACAGCTTCGTCAACCTGGGCCGGCGCAACCAGAACCTGCTCGCCCGCCAGCTAGACCTCATCACCCACCTGGAGAACGTCGAGCCCAGCTCCGACGCCCTGGCCAACCTGTTCCGGCTGGACCATCTGGCCACCCGCATGCGCCGCAACGCCGAGTCGCTGCTGGTGCTGGCCGGGGTCGACCCGCCCCGGCAGTGGGCTCGGCCCGTCAGCATCAACGACGTGGTGAGGGCCGCGCTGGGCGAGGTCGAGGACTACCAGCGGGTCGCGGTGCGGGACGTGCAGCCGGCCACGGTCATCGGCTCGTTGGCGGCCGACCTGGCCCACCTGCTGGCCGAGCTGATCGAGAACGCGCTGGTGTGCTCGCCCGAGGACAAGGCGGTCGAGGTGCGGGGCCGGATCGACTCCGACGGCCGCTACACCCTGGCCATCGTCGACCAGGGCGTGGGCATGTCCGGGCCGGCCATGGACGCCTCGAACCGCCGCTTGGCCGGGCAGGAGAGCTTCACCGTGGCGCCGTCCAAGTACCTCGGCCACTACGTCGCCGGGAACCTGGCGGCCCGGCACGGGATCGCGGTGCGGCTCGGCTCCAGCCCCGGCCGGGGGATCACCGCCTCGGTGGCCCTGCCGGCCGAGCTGCTCCACACCGGCGGGCCCGGCCTGGCGGCTGCTCCCGCCGGCCCGCCCACCACGGCCTGGCCCGACCCCGGGCCCGAGACTCGGGTGCCGGTTGGCGCGGGCGCCGGAAGCCATCATCAGCACGCGGTGCCGAGCCGGCCCGGCTGGTGGGAGGCCACCGCGCCGCCGCCCGGACCCGAGCCTCCCGCCTACGGCTGAGGGCTTCGCTCAGCGGCACCGATGAGTTCGCCGCCTACTGTCCGTCGTCGTGGCCATGAAGCGCGCGGCCGAGCTGTTCGCCCTGGAGGAAGGGTCGTCGTGGTCGCCCCTGGTCTCCCGCACATGGCAGGCCCGGAGCCCGGCCGACGCGTGGTTCCTGTCGGTGGCCGCGACCCACTGGGAGATGGTCGTCACCCGCCAGGGCGGCGTGGCCCGGCTCACCGTCCGCGGACCGGAGACGAAGGCGACGGCCGTGCCCATCCCGCAAGAGGCGGAGTTCTTCGGGATCCAGTTCAGCGCGGGGACGTTCATGCCCGGCCTGCCGCCCGGCCCGCTGGTGGACCGGGCGGTGATCCTGCCGCCGGTCACCGAGCGGTCGTTCTGGCTCGGCGGATCCGCGTGGGAGCTCCCGAGCCCCAACAGCGCCGACGTCTTCGTCGACCGGCTTGTGCGCACGGGCGTGCTGGTGCACGACCCGGTCGCGGCCGAGGCCGTGCATCGCGACGTCGCCGGCTTCTCGACCCGCTCGCTGGAACGCCGGGTGGCGCGGGCGACGGGGCTCAGCCGGGGGGCCGCGCGGCGCATCTGCCGGGCCGAGCGGGCGGTCGACCTGCTGTCCCGGGGCGTGGCGCCGTCCGAGGTGGCACGCCGGGCGGGGTACGCCGACCAGCCCCACCTGACCCGCTCGCTCCGGCGTCTCGCCGGCCAGACCCCGAGGCAGATAGTTGTCGCCGGCGTTCAAGACGGCGGCACGGAGTGAAGGTAGACCCGCACCCGATGCGCCAACTCATCAACTCCACCTTCATCACCCTCGACGGCATGATCGAGAACCCTCACCTGTGGCCCCCGCTCGACGCCGGCACCTCCGGCGAGGGCGACCGCATCCAGACCGACCTGCTCGAGGCCTGCGACATCGTCCTCATGGGCCGCCGCACCTACGACAGCTTCGCCCCGGCGTGGTCGGCCCGCAGTGGCGACCCGTACTCCGACCGCATCAACACGATGCGCAAGGTGGTCGTGTCCCACTCGCTCACCGACCCCGAGTGGGCGAACACCGAGGTCATCGCGGGCGACGTCGCCGCCCGCGTCGGTGAGCTCAAGGGCGAGGACGGCGGCGACATCGTGCAGTACGGCTTCGGTGACGTTTCGCGCCTCCTGCTCGACCACGGCCTGTTCGACGAGCTCCAGTGGTGGATCCATCCGCAGCTGGTCGGGCCGGGCGACTCCGCCGACCTGGTGTCGCGGCCCGGGGTGGCCGCCGCGTTCAAGCTGGTGGACTCGCAGGTCTTCGGCAACGGGATCATCCTCGCGACCTACCGGCCCTGAGAACCCGCATAGCCGCCCCGGGGGGCGGGTAGGCGTGGGTGATGTACCAAAGGTGGAGCGCGCTCGACCGCTTGCGAGGGGTGGCCCTGGTCGGGATGCTCATCCACCATCTCACCGAGTGGATGGCGGGGGACGCCCGGACCATATTGCCGGGCTGGCAGTCCTTCGCGGTGACCGATGTCGCGGCCGTGGCCTTCTTCGTGGCCGCCGGCGCCTCGCTGGGGTTGTTCGTGTCCAGCCGCCGGGCCCGGGGCATGTCCCGGGGACGGGTCGCGACGCAGGTGCTGCGGCGCTACGGCCTGCTGGTGCCCATCGGGCTGACGCTCGACTGGGTGTTCTGGCGGCACCCGGCCATGTTCGGCGTGCTGGAAGCCCTCGGAGTCGCAGTCGTGGCGGCCGCGGCCGTAGCAGCCGTGATCCCGGATCGGTTGCTGCCCGCGGCCGCCGCCATCACCGTGGCCGGCGGCATGGTGGCCGAGCGCCTGGCCACCGGCCACGCGGGTTGGTGGGCGGATGAGTTCCTGGCCGGCAAGTTCCCCGCCGTCACCTACGTGGGCTTCGTGCTGGTGGGCGTCGCCGTCGTGCGCTCCGGCCGCTACCTGGACCGACGCTGGGCCATGGCCGCGGCGGGGATCGGCGTGGCCGCCACCGTCGCGTTGTTGCTCGTCGGCGTCGCCCCCGACCGCTACCCGGGAGACCTCGCGTTCGTGATCCCCGGCCTGGCGGGCACGGCCATCGTGTACGCCCTCGCTGAGACCGCGCTGCTGGGACCGTTCGACGTGGTGGTCCGCCGGGCTGCGGCCCACACGCTCGGGATCTTCGTGGCCCACTACTTCATCTACGGCGGCCTCCGCTACCTGGGCGTGCTGGGCGACGTGCCCGATCTGGTGGCGGTGCCGGCCGCGGTCGCGGTCGCCGCCGCGCTGTGCCTGGTGGCGCCGAAGGTCCCCCAGCCGGCCTGGTCAGCCCGGACCGGACGCCGCCGGCCCCGACCCGCTCCCCTCGGGGCGGCCGGCTGGGAACCGGTCGACCGCGGCGATCAGCCCGGTGGGATCGTCGACCGCGACCCGCAGCTCACGGACGCGCGGCCGTAGCGCGCTCGTAGGGCTCGACCAGGACCCGCACCGCTCGGTCCAGCTCGGAGGTCACCTGGTCGAAGTCGATCCGGCCGCTGCTCCAGGCCACCAGGGTCGAGTACCAGACGTGGCCGAGCACCGCCAGGATGTCCTCGCGCACGCCGGGGTCCAGCTCGCCGAGGATGCCCGAGGACATGGAGGCGATCTGCGCCTGCACCTGCTCGGCGCACTCCTGCACCCCGGGGTCCGACGACGACAGCGCCCGCACCAGCGCGGCCGTGAGCTTGGGCTGGCGGGCCAGGGCCCGGCATGCCCGCCCGAGCACGTCCACCAGCTGGTCGGCTGCAGTGTCGCCCCGCGGCGGGGATTGGGCGAGCCGGCCCTGGAGCTTGGCGGTCCACTCGGTCATGGCCGCGGCCAGCAGGTGGTCCTTGGACGAGAAGTAGCGGTAGATGGTGGCTAGGGAGACGTTGGCGCTGGCCGACACCTCGCGCATCTGCACCGCCTCGTAGCCGCGCTCGGCCCCGAGCTCGAAGGCGGCGTCGATCACCCGCCGCCGCCGGTCGCGCTGGTTGGCGCTCCCGAGGGCGGTTGGGGGCGCGGCGACGGCGGACACGAGGCGGGAGTTTACGGACAGCGCCCGTCACTCACCTAGGCGCACCGGAAGGTGCTTGATGCCACCGATGAAGTTCGACCGCAGCCGGTCGGGCGCCCCCAGGGCCTCCAGCTTGGGTGTCCGCCGGGCGAGCTCCTCGAACAGCACGCGGATCTCGAGCCGGGCCAGCTGGGCGCCCAGGCAGAAGTGGGGCCCGCCACCGCCGAAGGCGATGTGGGGGTTGGGATCCCGGGTGATGTCGAAGCGGAACGGCTCGTCGAAGATGGCCTCGTCCCGGTTGGCCGAGACGTACCACAGGCTGATCTTCTCGCCGGCCCGTATGGTCTGGCCCCCGAGCTCGACGTCCCGCCGGGCGTTGCGGCGGAAGTACAGGACCGGCGAGGCCCAGCGCAGGATCTCCTCCACTGCCCCCGCGATGTGGGCGTCGGGGTCGGCGACGAGCAGGTCCCACTGGTCCGGGTGCTCCAGGAAGGCGTTCATGCCGTGGGCGATGGCATTGCGGGTGGTCTCGTTCCCGGCCACCGACAGCAGCATGAAGAACAGGTTGAAGTCCATGTCCGTGAGCTGGTCGCCGTCGATCTCGGCCGCCAGCAGGGTGGACACGATGTCGTCGCGGGGCTCGGCCCGCCGCTGGGTGGCCAGCTCCTGGGCGTAGACGAACATGTCGATCTGGGCCGCGGTGACGTGCTCCTCGGCCACCTGGTACTCGGGGTCCTCGGAGCCGACCATCCGGTTGGACCAGTCGAACAGCTTGTGGCGGTCCTCCCGCGGCACGCCCAGCAGCTCGGCGATGACCTCCAGCGGCAGCTCGGCGGCCACGTCCACCACGAAGTCGATCTCGCCCTTGGCCTTCGCCGCCTCGACGATGGCGACGGTCAGGTCGCGCACGTGGACCTCCAGCGCGGCGATCATGCGCGGCGTGAACCCCCGGTTCACCAGCTTGCGGTAGCGGGTGTGGGACGGCGGGTCCATGAACAGCATCATGTTGCCGGCCATCTCCGTGCCCGGCAGGGGCGCGGTCGGCCCCTCCAGCATCACCACGCCGCCCAGGTCCTGGGAGGACGAGAACGACGCCGCGTCGCGGTTGGCGGTGACGATGTCGTCGTAGCGGGTGATGACCCAGAAACCGTCGCCGCCGGGCTCGTCGTGGTGGAACACCGGGGCGTTGGCCCGCAGCCAGGTGAACCACTCGTGCGGGATGCCCTGCGTGAAGCGGTCACGATCCAGGAGGTCGATCTCGGCGAGCATGCCCAAAGTAGAACACATTCTAATTTGGGTTCGCTCGGGCCCCGCCCGGCCCGGCGGGCCCGTCGGGTCCGCCGGGCTCCGGCCCTTCCACCTGTCGGGTGCTGGTCCGTCAGGCGGGGCAGGTGTTCTGGTACTCCTCCACGCCCGCGTCGTTGGGGGGCGGGCACAGGAACTGCTCGTAGCGCGTGTCGTTGTCGACGTAGCGCTTGAGCCACGACAGCATCGAGCGGGCTTCGGTGGGGTCGAACCGGGTGCCGACGAAATGGCCGGCGCCCGCGATCTCCAGGTACGCCTTCTCGGAGGCCTCGGGGATCTGCCGGTAGAACGGCTTGGAGTACTGCTCGGCCGGGGCGATGGGATCGCTCTGGGCCCCGATGATCATGGTCGGCACCTGCACGGTGCTGAAGTTCTGGCCGATGTCCCACGGCTGGAGGCCCACCGCCGCCTGGAGCTGGGGCATCGCCCGGGCCGACTCCAGCGTGCCGCCTCCGCCCATCGAGTGGCCGATGAACGCCTGGCGGCTGGCGTCGATCTGGCTGCGGACCACCGCCGGGCTCTGGGTGGTCAGCCAGGTCATGGCGGCCCGCATCTGGTTCGACCGGGCGGTGGGGAAGTCGAGGACGGTGTTGGTGTTGATCGTCATCACCACGAAGCCGTTGGAGGCCAGCAGGTTGGCCGCCCAGGCCTGCACGTTCTGGCCCTCGGTGAACCCCGGCGTGGCCACGATGACGCCGAAGGTGCCCTGCGCGGTGGTGGTCGGGTAGTAGACGGTGCCGCCGTTGAACCCGGTCTGGCGGGCCACCACCTGGGTGGCGATGGCGAACGTGCCCCGCTCGGACGTGACGCTGGCGGGGGTCGGCGCCGGTCCCCGCTGGAACGGGTTGGCCTGCGCCTGCGCACGCGGCGGCCCCGCCAGCAGCGTGCCGGCGAGTGCCACCGCGCCCGCGAGCGCGGTGAGTCTTCTGATTCTCATGTCGCTGGTTCCCCTCTGTTGACCCGTTGAGCCTACTGGGCAACATTATTGACCTCTTCGTCGGTAAGCTCAAGTCCAGGTCTGACACGAGAACGCGTTCTACTTAGACTGCGGGGCATGACCGCCGTCACCGCCTCGCCGGAGCGCTACACGATCATCTCGGCCGACTGTCATGCCGGTGGCAGCCACAAGCAGTACCGGGAGTACCTCGACCCGCGCTTCCTCGACGACTTCGACGCCTGGCGGGAGAAGTACCGCAACCCGTTCAAGGACCTGGGCGACACCCGCCGCTACCGCAACTGGGACAACGAGATGCGCAACGGCCAGCAGGAGGCCGACGGCGTGGTGGGCGAGGTGGTGTTCCCCAACACCGTGCCGCCGTTCTTCCCCAGCTTCGTGCTGTTCGCCCAGCCGCCCCGGCCCGAGGACTACGACCACCGCCTGGCCGGCATCCGGGCCCACAACCGCTGGCTGGTCGACTGGTGCGGCGAGTTCCCCGAGCGCCGGGCGGGCATCGGCCAGATCTTCCTCAACGACATCGACGACGCCATCGCCGACGCCCGCTGGATCAAGGAGCACGGCCTCCGCGGCGGCGTCCTGCTCCCCAACGTCGGCCCCGACGTCAAGTGGGTCAAGCCGCTCTACGACCCCGCCTACGATCCGCTCTGGGCCGAGCTCGAGGCGCTCGAGCTGCCGGTCAACGTCCATGGCGGCACCGGCGCCCCCGACTACGGCCCCTACCCGGCGGCGATGCTCCTCTACATCAACGAGGTCAGCTTCTACTCGCAGCGCCCGTTCGTGCACTTCCTGCTCTCGGGCGTGTTCGAGCGCTTCCCCCGCCTCAAGTTCGTCATGACCGAGGCCGGCTGCAGCTGGGTCCCGCCGCTGCTCGACCGGCTCGACGCCACCCTTGCCCGCATCCGGGACACCGGCGCGACCGGCGAGATCCGCTACGGCCAGGAGAGCGTCCTGCCCCGCTCGGCCACCGAGTACTTCGAGCAGAACTGCTGGATGGGCGTCAGCCAGCCCCGGCCCTCCGACGCCGAGGCTCGCCACCGCATCGGCCTCCACAAGTTCATGTGGGGCAGCGACTACCCCCACGACGAGGGCACCTACCCCTACACCCGGGAGACGCTCCGGGCGCTGTTCCACGACACCGACCGGGCGGAGCTGCAGCAGCTCCTCGCCGGCAACGCGGCCGAGCTCTACGGCTTCGACCTCGACAAGCTGGCGTCGCTGGCCGCCGAGCACGGCCCGACGGTCGACGAGATCGCGACCCCGCTCGACGTCGTCCCCGACAACCCCAACGAAGCGCTGCTCGGTTCGCTCGCCAGCGCCTAGGCGGGCCTCGACAGCACCCCGACGACCAGGTCGGCCCACGCGGCCAGCACCCGGTCGTCGCCGAGGTCGAGCGGCGGGCTCCCGAACGTCCAGGCCGTGCGGCGCACCGCTACGAGCGCGCCCAGCAGGACGACGGCGGTCGCCTCGGGATCCCGGACTTCCGGTGCGACCCCGGCGATGAGCGCCGCGGCGCTCTGGTAGCTGAGGTCGACCATGTCGACCTTCACCGCCCCGGTCAGGTCCACCATCCGCTGCCCGTCGTGCTCGATGACCTGGGTGAGGTCCTTCAGCCGGTCCATC
>DASRJN010000245.1:0-3512 GCA_035649455.1 Acidimicrobiales bacterium | reverse complement strand
AGCGGCCAGCCGAACGTGGTGCGCTCCAGCAGCACGCCGGCCAGCAGCGGTGTCAGCGCCGATGCCAGGCTGCGGGGGACGTTGGTCACGCTCGCGGCCGCCGCCCGCTCGTCCGGCGGTACCACGGCCATGACGAAGGCCTGGCGGGCCGGCACGTCCATCTGGGCGAACAGGGCGCGAGCCAGGAGCAGGGCGATGGCCACGCCCCCGCTCGGGGCGAAGGCGGCCAGGACCAGCAGGCAGTTGGCCGGGATGTGGGTGTAGGCCATCGTGCGGATGAGCCCGATCCGGCGGGCCAGCCGGGGGGCGAGGGCCTGCGAGCACGCGCCCAGCAGCCCGGCGGCAAAGAACACCGCCCCGGTGGTGGCGGCCGAGAGATCGAAGCGCAGGTGGAGCCACAGCACGAGCAGCGAGGTCACGACGAACCCGCTGCCGGCCGAGTCGAGGCTGAACAGCGCGGCCAGCTCCAGCACGATGTGACGCGACGAGTGGAGCACTCGGCGCGGGGGCCGGTCACCGCTCGGTGGCGGGGCCGTGGCCCGGGTCAGCCCGCGGTAGAGAACGAGGATCACCACCGCCAGCAGGGCGTAGAGCACGAACCCCGAGCGCTGGGCCGTGGTCACGTCCCACCCCTCGCGGTGGGCCAGCACCTCGGGGAGGCCCGAAGCCAGGGCGCCGAGGGCCGCGGTGAAGATCGCCACCAGGTTGTATTCGGCGAACAGCCGGGGCCGGTCGGGCGCCGCCACCTCGCCGGCGACGTAGGCCTGCTCGGTGGGGAGGAAGACGCTCACGTCGCCCGCGGACGGGTTGAGCGTGCCCACCACGGCGACGACCAGCAGCGGCCAGAACCACACCACGGTGGCGAACCCGATGCCGGTGGCCGCCATCAGCAGGCACGCCCCCACCAACAGGCCCCGCAGGGTGCTCCGGTGGGCGGTCAGGCCGAACCCGAGGGTCAGCACGGCCGACCCGATCAGCGTGCCGGTCACGATCGCCCCGATCCGCGCGGGCGAGAACCCGAGCCCGGTCAGGTACTGCGCCAGCAGCACGCTGACGAACCCGTCGGCGAACCCCCGGATGGCGCGTCCCGCCACGATCCGGGACACGTCCGGTGGCCACCCCGCGGCCGGCAGACGACGCACTCCCCATTCCTAGCCGCGTTGACCCGCCCAGGGTTCGAGCTCCAAATGCGCCACGACCCGTCCGCTCCGGGCGAGCCGCCGGCGACCCGGCGCCGGCGCGGTCAGGCGGCGGCGACGGCGGCCAGCGCCGCCTCGGCCACGGCCGCGTCCTCCGAGTAGTGGCCGCCGCTCACGCCCACCGCCCCGACGACCTGGCCGTCGACGGTGATCGGGAAGCCGCCGGCGAAGATCACGAGGCGGTCGATGCCAGCGGTCGCTCCGGCCGCCAGGGGCGGGTCGTCCTTGATGAAGTCGTGCCAGCCCCCGCTCGGGATGCCGAACCCGACGGCCGTGTACGCCTTGTCCTGGGCCACCTGGATGCTCACCAGCGGTGCGCCATCCATGCGCTCGATCGCCTTGAGCACGCCACTGGCGTCGACGATCGCGATGGTGAAGGCCTTCCCCTCGGCCTCGGCGTGGGCTCGGCCGGCGTCGATCATGCGGCGGGCCAGCGCCGCCGAGACGTTGTGCTGGAGCGTGGTCGGCTCGTTGCTCATTCGGATCCCCCATGGTTGGTGGTAGCGATGGCGTCGAGGACGGCGTCGCGTCCCTGGGCGATGTGCTCGGTCATCAACGCCGCGGCCCGGTTGGCGTCGCGGCGGCACATCGCATCGACGATGAGGTGGTGGAACGTGTCGGAACGTTCGATCTCCGCGGCGCTGAAGGTGCGGAACGCCTGGAAGACGAGCGGGATGTCGACGGTGCGGGCCAGCATCACCGAGAGCCGGTGATGGTGGGCGGCGGCGAGCACGCGGTCATGGAACCGGCGGTTGGCCTCGTGCAGCCGGCGTACGCCCTCCACAGTGTCGACGTCGACCGCGCGGCGCACGTCGCCGAACGCGTCGGCCGCCGCGACCAGCTCGCCCAGCTCCCCCTCGGTCGCGCGCTCGGTGCCGACCTCGGCTGCATAGGACTCGAGCCGGATGCGCAGGCCATACAGGTCGGTGACCTCGGTCGACGACAACGGCCGGACCATGGCACCGCGGTTGCGCTCGCTCACCACGAGGCCCTCGGCCTCGAGCCGGCGCAGCGCCTCCCGCACCGGCGTGCGCGACAGGCCGAGCTCCTCGGCGATGCGCTGTTCGATGAGGCGCTGGCCCGGTCCGTAGCGGTTCTCGACGATGGCGGCGCGGAGCTGCTCGTACGCCGGTGCGATGGAGGCGTCGGAGGCTGCGCTGGTCACCTCGGCACCTCGGCGAGCGAGCTGAATCGGCGCCCGGCCTTGGCGAGATGACTGTCCACCGGGCGCCCGGCAAGACCGCAGGCGAGATGGGCCACCTCGATCAGCGCCTCGAGGTCGATGCCGGTGTCGACTCCGGACTCCTCGAGCACGTGCACCAGATCCTCCAGGGCGAGGTTGCCGCTGGCGCCCGGCGCGAACGGGCAGCCACCGAGCCCGCCCACGGTGCCGTCGATGCGATCGACCCCGGCCTCGAGCGCGGCCAGCGCGTTGGCGATCCCGAGGCCGCGCGTGTCGTGCAGGTGCACGCCCACCGGCAGGTCGCCGGCCGTCCGGCCAGTGGCCTCGACGAGGTGTGTGACCTCGCGGGGGGTGGCCGTGCCGATCGTGTCGGCCAGGGAGAGGCCCGAGGCTCCGGCCCGTACGGCCCGCTCTGCGGCTGCCAGCACGTCGCCCGGCGGGATCGGACCGGTGTACGGGCACCCGAAGGCCGTGGCCAGGGTGACCTCCACCACGACACCGTCGGGGATCCCGGTGACGATGGCTTCGAGCTCGTCGAGCGCGGCGACAGTGCTGCGCCCGGCGTTCTGCCGGCTGTGCTCGTCCGACACGCTCACGACGAACTGCAAACGGTCCATCCCGGCGGCCACCGCCAGCCGTGCCCCTCGCTGGTTCAGGACGAGCGCCCAGCGTTCGACGTCCGCGCCGGTCGTGGCGGCAGCGAGCTCTGGTGCATCGGCCATCGCCGGCACCCGGTCGGGGCGGACGAACGAGTTGAGCTCGAGGTCACGCACTCCCGCACCCACGAGGGCGTCGAACACGGCGAGCTTGTCGGCGGTGGCCACAGGTGCCTCGCTCTGCAGCCCGTCCCGCAGCGTCACGTCCCGGAGCCGGACGGGCCTCATCGACCCGTCACTCCACTCGCATGGAGGTCGGCGAGCTGCTCGTCACCGAAGCCGAGCAGCTCGGCGAGGACCTCGTCGGTGTGCTCGCCGAGCTCGGGTCCGACGTGCCGGATCGACCCGGGAGTCTCGGTGAACCGCGGGACGACGCCCGTCATCGGGAGCTCCCAGCCCTGCGCGGTGGTGACCCGGCGGATCATGTCGCGGGCAAGGTACTGCGGGTCGGTGAGCATGTCCGGTGCGGTGAAG
>DASRJN010000244.1:0-3248 GCA_035649455.1 Acidimicrobiales bacterium | reverse complement strand
GCAGGCTCCGCCGCAGCAGCCTCCGCCGGCTCCGCCGGTCGGCGCGGCCGCGGGACCGGCCGCGGCCCGGCCGCCCACGGCCACTAGGGGGAGCAGCTTGACCGTGTCCGCGTGCCCCGCGGGGCAGTCCGCGGGGGCGTCCGACTCGGCCATGGGCCGGCTGACCTCGAACGTGTCGCCGCACTCGCGGCAGCGGAAGTCGTAGCGCGGCACCCGGGCTCCTCTCGATCGGGGTCACAGTATGGCGGAGCGGACCGTCCTAGCGTGATCCGGGCATGAGCGCGGACCTCGCCGACATTGCGGCCGATCCCGACCTGCTGCCGCTCGACGTCGAGGAGTGGCTGTCCTGGCTGGCCACCGAACGGGGCCGGGCGCGCTCGACGCTGGCCGCCTACCGGCGTGACGCCCGGCGCTGGTGTCGCTGGCTCGACGGGCGCGGCGTGGCCCTGGCCGGCGTGCGCGAGGCCGACGTCGAGGCGTACATCGGCGAGCTGCGAGGCGGCCCGTTGGCGCCGGCCACCGTGGCGCGGGCGGTGGTGGCGGTCCGCTCGCTGCACCGGTTCCTGGCCGACGAGGGCCGGGCCGCGGCCGACCCCGGGGCCGATGTGGCCACGCCCCGGGTGCCCTCGGGCCTGCCCAAGGCGCTGAGCGAGGCCGAGGTCTCTTCGTTGCTGGCGGCGGTGGTGGGCGACGAGCCTTCGGCCCGGCGCGACCGGGCCATCCTCGAGGTGCTCTACGGCACCGGTGTCCGGATCTCCGAGCTGGTCGGCCTGCGGCTGGGCGACGTCGACCTGGAGTCGGGCCTGCTGCGGGCGTTCGGCAAGGGGTCGAAGGAGCGGGTGGTCCCGCTGGGGCGCCACGCTGCCGCGGCCCTGTCCGCCTGGCTGGGGCCGGGAGGGCGGCCGGCTCTCGCCCCCGCCCGCTGGGCCCGGCGCGGCGACGCCGAGGCGGTGTTCCTCAACCGGCGCGGAGGCCGGCTGACCCGCCAGGGCGCGTGGCTGGTGGTGAAGCACTGGGGGAGCGAGGCCGGCATCGGCGGCAAGCTGACGCCGCACGTCCTGCGCCACTCGTGCGCCACCCACATGCTCGACCACGGGGCCGACCTGCGGGCCGTGCAGGAGATGCTGGGGCACGCCTCGGTCAGCACCACTCAGGTGTACACCAAGGTGTCGACCGAGCGGTTGTTCGCGGCGTACCGTGCTGCTCATCCTCGCGCCACCCTCCCTCACGGGTAGGGGTGGCGAGAACGCCCTACGTAACACCCATCGCTTCCGGTACCCTTCCGGTGATGCCCGACCAGTCGACCCTCTCCACTCTGCGCGGCCAACTCGAGGACGAGCGCGTTCGCCTCACGAAGCAGATCGCCGCGCTCCAGGTCGGGCACGAGGAGTCGCTGGCCTACGACGAGAACTTCGCCGACTCGGGCCAGGTGGCCGCGGAGCAGGGCGAGAACAAGGCGCTGCTGAACCAACTCAACGAGCAGTTGGACGAGATCCGGCGGGCGCTGGCCAAGTTCGACAGCGGGACGTACGGCCTGTGCGAGCGCTGCGGTGAGCCCATCGCGGAGGCTCGGCTGGAGGCCATGCCGGCTACCCGGTTCTGCATCAAGCACGCGTGAGCGCCCCCTGGCGCCATCTGGCCGGGCGTTTCTTCGGATCGCTGCGCCCCGGCGGCCCATCCCCGTCCGACGAGGCGTGGGCCGCCTCTGTGCTTCTCCCCGGCGAGCTCGCGCTGTGGCGCCGCATGAGCGGTCCCGACCGCCGCCACGCCGTGGGCGTCGCCCGCCGCACCTCGTCCGCCCTCCCCCCACCGGTCGCCCGCCCGATCCTCGCTGCCGCGCTGCTGCACGACGTGGGCAAGATCTCTTCCGGCCTCGGCCCGTTCCGCCGTGCCGTCGCCACGCTGACCGGCATGGCCGTCTCCCATGACACCGCCGCCGGCTGGCAATCCCGTTCCGGCCCCCTCGGACGCGCCGGCCGGTATCTGTGCCACGACGCCATCGGCGCGGACCTGTTGGCCACGGCCGGCAGCGATCCCGTCACCGTCGCGTGGGCCCGCGAGCACCACCTCCCCCCGGACCGCTGGACCGTCCCGGCACGGGTTGGCGAGGCCCTCAAGCTGGCCGACGACGACTGAGCCCGGCTGCCTGCCAGGCATGCGCGCCCGGGTCCCGGCGATGGAGCACAATGAGCGGCCTCTATGGCTGCCTCGTCCAGCAACACCCGGACGTTCCTCATCGTCGGCATCGCGGCGTTCCTAGGCGGCTGCTGGGTAGGCATGGGCACGGACGACTCAGGCCAGTCCTATTGCGTCGTCAACGACGCAACCGCGTCGATGCACCCAGGAGTCGCCCCGGGCCAGCTGACCGACAAGCCCGCCACCGGCTGCGTCCCCGGCGAACAAACCGTCTGCGGTACCTGGGAGGGCGCCGACGAAGACCGCCACTTCGTCTCCGACGAATGCCCCGACGACTGACCCCGAGCTACCCGTCGGAACACACGTTGCCGTAGCAGATCTGCGCCTCAATGGAGCGGACCGCCACGTCGAAAGTGGTGCTCCGCCGCCCGGGAGCCAGAGTCCCGGTGGCCCCGTTGCTAGCGGTCCAGGCCACGTCCCACTCGACGCTCACCGACGCGCGGAACACCCCACCGGGCTCGTCGTCGGAGTTCCACCGGTAGTTGTACGAGCAGTCGGTGCTCTGACCCGCAGGCCCATCCGCCTGCCACACGGACCCCGGCCCATCACAGGTGACCGGCCGTTCGCCCTCACCCATGTCCCAGACCACCCGCACGGGCGTAGCGGTCACAGTCACACTGAACCCCGCCAACTCCGCAGTCGCCTCCCGCGTCCCCCAAGCCCCGGGATCAATCCAGAGCCAGGTGTCCAACCCCGTGAGCGGCCGCACTTCCAATGACGGCGCAGTCGACGGCACCGGGAACGGCAACGCGATCCGGTCATACGCACTCGCCGCCAACGCCGCCAAGTCAGGCCCAAACCCAGGCGCCCCCGCCACGTACTGCCAATACCGCGACGAGGCCAGCCCGCCGGTGTCGGTATAACGACAGGTCTGGTAGTACCACCCCCCGTCCACCAACCCACCCTCGACCGGCGCCAAGGGCCGATGCTCACTCCCCAGCGACCCCGGCCCATCCGGCGCCACCCACATCTCACACGTCCTCCCCCGCACCGCCGCCACCTCCCGCGTGGCCTGCGCCCCACCCGATGCAACCAGGTCGGTGTAGGACACC
>DASRJN010000243.1:0-5332 GCA_035649455.1 Acidimicrobiales bacterium | reverse complement strand
CGTGACCGGGTGTGGGACACGGTCGCCGACGTCGAGATGATCGGCACGTTCGGCCGCACGTTCGCCCGGCTGCACGAGATCTCCAAGCCCACGATCGCGGCGGTCCAGGGCTGGTGCATCGCCGGCGGCACCGACATGGTGCTCAACGCCGACCTCATCGTCGCCGGCCGCTCGGCTCGCTTCGGTTACCCGCCGGCGCGTGTCTGGGGGGTGCCCGAGGCACCCTGGGTCTGGGTCGCCCGGCTGGGCCTCGAGCGGGCCAAGCGCTACCTGTTCACCGGGGACGAGATCAGCGCCGAGGAGGCCGCGGCCATGGGCATGATCCTCGAGGTCGTCGACGACGATCAGCTCGACGACCACGCCGCGGACCTCGCTCGTCGCGTCGCCCGGCTCCCGCTCAACCAGCTCAAGATGATGAAGTGGATGCTCAACGACGTCGCCCGCCAGCAGTACCAGCCGGACACCAGCCGGCTCCTGGGCTTCATCTTCGACGGCGTCGCGCGGCACACGCAGGAGGGCCTCGACTTCGTCCGCCGGGCCCAGGACATCGGCTGGCGGGAAGCCGTCCGCGAGCGGGATGCCCCCTTCGGCGACTACGGCGAGCGCGGCCGGCCGCCCGCCCCTGACGTCTGAGGAGCGGGCGGATCACCCGGCGGCCGGGACAGGGCCGTTGGCCCGCACCACCTCGGCGAACCAGTGGCCGCTCGGCTTGAGGGCTCGCTCGAAGGTGGTGGGGTCGACCGTGGCGAGGCCGAAGCGCGGGCGGTAGCCGAGGGCCCACTCGAAGTTGTCCAGCAGGGTCCAGTACGTGTAGCCGAGGACGTCGATCCCGTCGTCGAGGCACCGGGCCAGGCCGGCGAGCGCCTCGCTGACGTACTCGATGCGGGTGGCGTCGTCGTCCGCCGCGATGCCGTTCTCGGTGACCAGGATCGGCAGGCCACCGGCGGTGACCTCCCACGCCCGGCGGACCGTGGCCTCCAAGGCCCAGGGCCAGAACTCGTAGCCCATGGTCTCCACCAGCCGGGCCCCCGGATCGGGCGCGACCGCGCCCTGGGGCCCGACGCGGGTGCGGCTGTAGGCCTGGACGCCGAGGAAGTCGTCGCCGCCGGTCGCGGCCAGGAACTCGTCCTCCATGCGGTGCCGTATCTGGGCGAGCTTGGCCTCGCCCCCGTCGACCGGCTCGTAGGCGCTCATGGCCAGCGTGAGCCCCACCGGGACACCCGGCGCCCCGGCCCGGACCGCGTCGACCGCCAGCCGGTGCGCCTCCGCCAGGACCGCGTTGGCCCGGCGGCGGGCTTCCACGTCCCGGCGGCCGGGCGGGAAGGTGCCCGCCAGGTAGCCGCCCACGGCCACGATGTTGGGCTCGTTGAGCGTGCACACCCGGCGCAGCACCGGCGCCAGCTCCGCGGTGGCGCGTTCGCAGTACGCCGCGAACCGCCGCGCCGTCTCCGGCTCCTCCCACCCGCCGCGGGCCGCCACCCAGCGGGGCGTGGTGAAGTGGTGGAGGGTGACGACCGGCTCGATCCCGGCGTCGAGCAGAGCCTGGCATTGGTCCCGGTAGTGGCCCATGGCGGCGGCGGACCAGAGGCCCTCCTCCGGCTCGATCCGGCTCCACTCCAGCGAGAACCGGTAGTGGTCCAGCCCGAGCCGGCGGCACAGCTCGACGTCCCCGCGCCAGTGCTCCCAGCTGCCGCATGCGTCGCCGCTCGGCACGGTGGCGGCCGACCCGGCCGTGTGCTCCCACGCCCACCAGTCGTTGTTCCAGTTTCCCCCCTCGATCTGGTGGGCTGCGGTCGCGGCTCCCCAGCGGAATCCAGCCGGGAACACGGTCGTGGCACGCGACGCCTGGGGCTGGTCGGTCATGGGCCCGGACCCTACGCGGTGGGCAAGGGCACGGCGTCGAGGACCGCCCGGACGAGCGCCACGACCGCCGGGCGGCGGCGCCCGTCGCTAGGCTGACCCCGTGCTCGCCGTTCCCCGCCTGAGCACCGATGCCCGCGCGGTGGTGAACGGCCTGTTCGGGGATGCGCTGGCCGCGCAGGGGTCGGCCCTCGCCATCCCGACCACGTTCCGGACGTCCACGGGCGACGAGGTCCCGCTCGATCGGCGCAGCATCCGCGAGTCGCTCCCCGGCGCGGGGGCCCGGGTGTGCGTGCTCGTGCACGGGCTGATGTCGACCGAATCCGTCTGGCGATTCGATGGCCGGGAGGGTCACACCTACGGCGACCTGCTGGCACGCGAGCGCGGCGTCACGCCCCTGTATGTCCGCTACAACACGGGGCGGCACATCTCCACCAACGGGCGTGACCTCGCGGCCCAGCTCCAGCGGCTGGTGAGGGTATGGCCCGTCCGGGTACGCGAGCTCAACCTCATCGGCCACAGCATGGGTGGACTGGTGCTACGCAGCGCCTGCCACTACGGGCGGCACCGCGCGACGCTGGTGGATCGCGTGCGACGCCGGGGGCCGTGGCCGGGCAAGGTGCGGCGGATCGTGCTGCTCGGCGTGCCCAACCGCGGCGCCAACCTCGAAGCCATCGCCAACCTCACCAGCGCGGCGCTCTGGTCGGTGCCGCTCCCCACCACCCGGCTGATCGGCGCCGGGCTCGACCGGCGCAGCGAGGGGATCAAGGACCTCCGCTGGGGAGCGGTGCTCGACGAGGACTGGGTCGAGCGCGACCCCGGCGCCACCGAGCGTCCCGAGCTCCACCCCGTCCGGCTGCCGCGGCGCGCCCGGGTCCTCGCGGTGGCCGGCTCGCTCGTCGACCAGCGCGACCCCGAGCGTCCCTCCACCGTCAACCGGCTGCTCGGCGACGCACTGGTGACCGCCCCCAGCGCGCACGGACAGCTCGGGGACGGCGTGGCCGTCCGCCTGTGCCCCAAGGTCAACCACATCGCGCTCGCCAACAACCGGGACGTCTACGACGAGATCGCCGGCTGGTGGGACCCATCGGCCTGACTCAGGCCCTTCGGCCCTGTCGCCGGCTGTCCCGACTCTCTAGCGTCGTGGCGTGCTCCAGATGAACGTCCAGCCCATCGCCACGGTGCCGGATCGGGTCAACGAGATCCGGGCGCTCACCGCCAGGATCGTGAACCGCGAGATCCTGCCTCACGAGAACATGCTGTGGGCCGACACCCAGGCCGGGGTGCGCCTCACCGACGACGACCGCGAGCAGTCCCGCAAGCTGCGGGCGCACGTCCAGGACAAGGTGCGCGAGGCCGGGCTCTGGGCCCCGCACCTGCCCACCGAGTACGGCGGGGCCGGGCTCGACTTCCTGGAGCTGGCCTACATGTACGAGGTGCTCGCCTATGCCGTGGGGGCGGCGGCGCTGTTCGGCGTGGTCGCCCCCAACTCGGGCAACCAGTCGATCCTCGTGAAGTACGGGACGGAAGACCAGAAGCAGCGCTGGCTGCTGCCGCTCATCGACGGCACGATGCAGTCGGGCTTCTCCATGACCGAGCCCGACCAGCCCGGCTCCGACCCCCGGTCGCTCAAGACGACCGCCCGCCGCGACGGCGACGAGTGGGTCATCAACGGGCACAAGTGGTTCACCTCGAACGGCAAGCGGGCCGACTTCCTGATCGTGATGTGCCGCACCGAGGACGTCGCGGGCGGCGCCGACCGGAACGCAGCCATGACCCAGATCATCGTGCCCACGGACACGCCCGGCGTGAACATCGTGCGCGGCATCAACGTCTGGGGCCGCGAGAGCGACCACTGCGAGATCATCTACGACGACGTGCGGGTGCCGGTCGACAACGCCCTCGGGGCCCGCGGGTCGGGCCACCAGGCGGCGCAGGACCGCCTCGGCGCCGGCCGGGTGTACCACTGCATGAACTCGCTCGGGGCCATGTGGCGGGCATTCGACCTGATGGTCGAGCGGTCGCTCACCCGGGAGGTGCACGGCGGGCCGCTGGAGACCAAGCAGTTCATCCAGGGCTTCATCGCCGAGTCGTACATCGACATGCAGGCCGCTCGGCTCATGACCATCAACTGCGCCGAAAAGCTGGCCGCCGGCCAGGACGCCCGCACCGACATCTCCGCCATCTAGGTGTTCGTGCCCGCCGCGTTCCAGCGGGTCGTCGACCGGGCCATCCAGGTGTGGGGCGCCGCCGGGGTCAGCGGCGACCTGCCCCTCGCCGCCATGTACCAGGGCGCCCGAACCCTCCGCATCGCCGACGGGCCCGACGAGGTCCACAAGATCCTCATCGCCAAGAACGTGCTGAACCGCTACCGCGGCCACGAGCAGGGCTGGGACTTCGGAAACTAGCCGGACCGCGCGAAACGGGGCCGGGGGCCGAAGCCCCCGACCCCGCAGTCGGGCCGAACGATCGGGCGATCACACCTTGCGGAAGCGAGCGACCGCCAGCGGGGCGAACACCGCCACCAGCCCGGCGGCCCACACGAGCGAGAGCGTCACGTAGTGGGCGGTCGTGCCGGACAGGCCGGCCAGCGCCGGGTCGCCCAGGGCCAGCGAGCGGACCGCGTTGGTCATGACGGTGATGGGCTGGTTCTCGGCGATCGGCTGCAGCCAGCCGGGCATCGACTCGACCGGCACCATGGCGCTCGACACGAACGACAGCGGGAAGATCAGCAGCGACATGCCCTGCGCCGCCTGGACGTTCCCGGCCACCAGGCCGACGGACACGAAAAGCCACATGAAGGCGAACCCGAAGGTCAGCACCAGGCCGAAGGCGGCGATCGCCTCGACGCCGGTCCCCTGCGGGCGGAAGCCGACCGCGAAGCCGATGGCCAGGGTGGCGGTCAGGCCCAGCGCCAGCAGCGCCGACTCGGCCACGACCCGGCCGGCCAGGACCGCGGTGCGGGACACGGGCAGCGACCGCAGCCGGTCGGTGAAGCCCTCCTCCAGGTCCTGCGCCACGCTGGAGGACGCGTTGGACCCGGTGAACAGGACGCTGGTGACGATGTAGCCCGGCACCATGAAGGTGACGTACTGGACCGGGCCGGTCTCGATGGCCCCGCCGAAGACGTAGCGGAAGATCAGCAGGAACATCGCCCCGGTGATCGTGCTGATCACCAGGAGCTGCGGGGTGCGGACGAAGCGGCGGACGGAACGGGCGGCCACGGTGGTGGCGGCGGTGATGGCCCCGGCGGGGCGGGCGGCGGGCGTGATGCGCCCGGCATCGAAGGTGACAGCGGTCATCGGTCTCTGGCTCCTCAGGCGGCCTGGGCGAAGTGCTCGCCCGGCTCGGTGGTGGACTCGGTGGACGGGTCGGTGGACTCGGGCTCGCCGGCGTCGATGGGCGAGCCGGTCAGGGTCAGGAAGACCTCGTCGAGCGTCGGGCGGCGCAGGCCGATGTCGTCGACCTCGAC
>DASRJN010000242.1:0-3169 GCA_035649455.1 Acidimicrobiales bacterium | reverse complement strand
GACCCAGGGCCGCCGGCCAACCGGCGGTGGGCGCGCCTGTTCGCGGAAGTCCCCAACTACCGCGCGCTGGGCGATCAGATCTCGGACAAGGAGCAGTTCCGGTGGCAGTTCGGCCCGGTGTTCTACCGCGGCCGGCTGGGCGACAAGGAGGCCCGGGTGCTGGTGGTGGGCCAGGACGCGGGCTCGGACGAAGCCCTCGCCCACCGGTCGTTCGTGGGCGAGACGGGCACACGCACGCAGCACCTGCTGGCGCACATCGGCATCGACCGGTCGTACCTGTTCCTGAACACGTTCGTGTACTCGATCAAGGACATCGAGGTCGTCGAGGACCTGGCCCAGAACCCCGACTCCCCCGTCGCCATCCACCGGAACGAGCTGTTCGACTACGCGGCCGAGCGCCACGACCTGCGGCTCGTCATCGCGGTGGGCGGGGAGGCGCGGCGGTCGGTGGTGAACTGGATCAGGCACCGGGGCGGCAACGTGCACGACCCTGGCCTCCTGAAGCTGCACACCATCGACGCGAGCGCCATCGGTCCCCAGGTCCGCCTGGTGGACACGCGGCACCCGGGTGCGGCCGTCCAGGGTGCGAGCAAGGAGGTCAAGGAGTCGTTCCGGGTGGCCGCCGACCGGGTGCTGGGCTTCGCGGCCGACGACCCGGGCTGGCTGCCGCCGGATCTGGGCGCCACCCGGGCCGCGCCGGGCTCGTTCCGCTACGACTCCACACCGGTGCCGCTCCGGGACCTGTCGTTCGGCGCCACCTGGCGGCTGGGGACCGGCGGGACCGGCTCGGTCCGCAAGGACTCGGGCCGCAGCATCATCCTCGAGCCACGCAAGCCGCTGCCCACCCGCACCGGCTTCCCGACCGAGGCCCCGGGGTCTCAGGACGGCTTCGCGGCCCCGGCCGGCGAGGTCCCCTGGGAGCCGCCCACCAAGCCGAGCGAGTTCGACCCCGGGCCGCCCGGCGACCTCGCCCGCCTGCTGGTGGGGGCGAGAGCCGGCCTGGGCTGGCCCGACTGGAAGGCGGTGGGCGTGACCGGCGCGGCCACCTATGGCGGCGGCCCGGTCTACCGGGGCCGGTTCACCGGCGTGCAGGTGCTCGTGCTGGCCGACCAGGCCGGCCACGACGACGTGCTCTGGGGCCGGGCGTACACCGGCGAGGCCGGGCAGCGCCTCCAGGGCCTGCTGGCGGCGCTGGGCCTGACCAAGAGCTACCTCATCCTGCGCGCGCTGCCGGTCGACACGTCCGCGCTGCCGGCCGCCCGGGTGCGCCAGCTGGTGGACCGCAAGGCCGTGGTCAGCCTGCACCAGGCGATCGCCCGCGAGGTCCTGGGCAGCAACCCCGTGGCCGCGGTGGTGGCCATCGGCCCCCACGCCCAGCGCCTGGCGGGCAAGCTCGACCTGGGCGGCAAGCCGGTCGTGGCCCTGCCGCCCTGGGGACCGGACGCGCAGGACGCCTGGACCGCGGGACTGGACCAGCTGCGGGCCACGGGCATCGTGGGCGACCGCAAGCCGCCGTCCGGGCCGTGGAACGGCAAGGCGCTGCAGATCCCCCGGGCCGACGTGCCCTTCGGGGCGCCCCGCTGGCAGGCGACCTCCGGAGACCGGGTGCGGCGCTCCCAGCCGGGGGACGCCGGGGCCGATCCATTCTACAAGGTCTGGATGCCCAGCTGGGTCGCCCGCGTCGACGTGCCTCCCCTCCCGTGATGGACCGCTAGATCCCGCAGCGTGACGTTGCGGGGGCGGGCCTGCCAGGCTGGTCCCGTGATCGACTGGACGGACATCGACGAGGTCGTCGGGCAGAACTGGTACCGGCTCGACCCCGACCTGGCGGATCGCGTCCGGCGCGACGCTCCGGCCGAGGACCGGGACTGGTCGGGGGCCACCCTCGACGGCTTCGGCGCGCTCGTGGGCGGCAGGATCGCCCGGGCGGCCGACACCATCGACGCCCACCCGCCCGAGCTGGCCCGCTACGACCGCTGGGCCAACGAGGTCGGCCACATCGCCCACCACCCGGCCACGCTGGACGCCAAGGCCGCGCTGTGGGAGGCGGGCTACCCCTCGGGGTTCGCGGCCCAGGCGAAGGCCCGGGGCCGGGTCACGCCCGGTGTGGTGCTGGCGGGCGCCAGCTACCTGCTGGCCCAGGCGGACACGGGCATGGTGTGCAGCCTCGGCATGACGTCGGGTGTCGCCGGGCTGGTCGACGCGTACGCCCCGGCGGATGTGCGCGAGGTGCTGCTGGCGGGCCTGCGGGCCGCGAACGTGGCCGACGCGGTGGATGGGTCGATGTTCCTCACCGAGCGCGACGGCGGTTCCGACCTGGGACGCACCGTGCACTGTGTGGCCCACGACGTGGGCGACGGCCGGGTGGAGATCACGGGCGAGAAGTGGTTCTGCTCCAACGTGGACGGGGCCGCCATCGTGCTGCTGGCCCGGCCCGAGGGCGCGCCCAACGGGCCCGCGGGGCTCGGCCTGTACCTCGTGCCGCGGAAGCTGGAGGACGGGTCGCCCAACCGCTACGCCATCCGCCGGCTCAAGCAGAAGCTGGGCACCCGCAGCGTTCCCACCGGCGAGGTCGAGTTCCATGGCGCGCTCGGCTATGCGCTGCGGGCGCGGTCCGAGTCGGGCGGGGCGCCCTCGTCGGACAGCGGGGGCCTGGGCCGCATGATGGAGATGGTCAACGGGTCGCGCTTCGGGGTGGCGCTCATGGGCCTGGGCATCGCCCGCCGCTGCTTCGCGGAGGCGGCGGCGTGGGCGCACCACCGCCAGGCCAAGGGCCGGGCGCTGGTCGACCTGCCCCTGGTCCGGGAGCAGCTCGTGGACCTGCAGGCCGAGCTGGAAGCGGCCACGGCTCTCGGCTTCGAGTGCGCGGCCGCGGCCCGGCACGCCGACGGCCCGCGCCTGCGTCGCATCCTGGTGCCGGCAGCCAAGGTCCGGCTCTGCCGCTTGGGCGTCGAGGCCGCATCGTTCGCGGTCGAGCTGCACGGCGGCAACGGCTACTGCGAGGACTGGGGCCTGACCCGTCAGCTGCGGGACGCCCAGTGCCACCCCATCTGGGAGGGCAGCGAGAACATCTGCGTGCTGGACGTGCTGCGCACCATCCGCCGTGACCAGGCCGACCAGGCCGTGCTGGCCCGGATCGACGAGGCGCTGGAGGTCGCGTCCTCGGCGG
>DASRJN010000241.1:0-4391 GCA_035649455.1 Acidimicrobiales bacterium | reverse complement strand
GCCGGCAAACCCGCGTCCGGCTGATCCAGAGCTGCTTCGTAGCCCCTCGCGACGATGGCTTCCGCCATCTCGTCATAGGCCTCGCGGGCGTCGGGGGCCCAGGTTGCCAGTCCGTCGACATAGCGGTTGTACATGCAGAAGGCCGCCGCGATCAGGACGGTGTCGTGGATCTCGACGTCTGTCGCCCCCGCCGTGCGAGCCGCTTCGATGTCGGCTCCGGCCACGGCACGTCCGCTCCGCTGAACGCGGGCCGCGATCTCGAGGAGGGCGCGCAGCCGCGGACTCACGGGAGCCTCCCGCGGGTCCCGCTTGACGCTGTCGACGACGTCATAGCCGCCCTCCAGCTGACGAGCGGCGAACGCCGAGTGCGAGAGGTCGCAGAACCGACATTCGTTGAGATAGGAGACGTACGCCGCGATCGCCTCGCGCTCGCCACGCGTCAGCGAGTTGTCGGCCCGTAGGAGCGTCTCGGCGAGCGCGCTCAGCGGTCCAGCAGTCTCCGGTCTGAACGCCATCAGTCCGACTATCCCGGGCAGGTCGTTGGACAGGTCGATGTGGGACATGGGCCCGGATCTCCTCAGCTGATGGGGTCGTCGATCGCAACCGCGTGCACAAGGCGTCGGCCGCTGGAGTGTACGGGCGAACGGCGTCGGGCGCCGGGGTCGGACGAAGGGCAATACTGAGCCGGTGACGGCGCCACGAGCCTTGCGGCTCGGCGGGACGGATTATCCGGTGCTGCTGCCGAGCCTGCGCGACCCCCGCCTGCACCTCGCGGGCGTGATCGTGTCGCTGCAGGTCCTGGGTCAGGTCGCCTTCGACTTCCGGCTCTCGATCGCGCAGATCCTGATCTCGATCCTCACCTGCGCGGTGCTCGAGGTGGCGATCACGTTCCGGCGCCAGCGGGTGGTCATGTGGCCGGCGAGCGCGATGCTCACCGGAAACGGGGTCGCGTTCATCCTCCGGGTCCCAGGCACGGAGCACGGTGACTGGTGGAGCCTGCACGGGTGGTGGATCTTCGCGGGGACGGCGGCCATCTCGCTGTTGTCGAAGTACGTGATCCGCTTCCGGGGCGGACACGTGTTCAACCCGTCCAACTTCGGGCTGGTCGTGTGCTTCCTGCTGCTCGGCCCCGCCCGGGCCGAGCCGCTCGACTTCTGGTGGGGGCCGATGTCGGTGTGGCTGGCGCTGGCCCTCACGCTGATCGTGGCCGGAGGCCTCGCCATCCTCAGCCGTCTCCGCCTCCTGGGCGTCGCGATCAGCTTCTGGCTGGTGTTCTCGGCCGGTATCGCGGTGCTGGCGACGACCGACCACGCGATGACCGCGCGCTGGCATCTCGGACCGATCACGGGGGCCGAGCTGTGGCGGGTCCTCGTGTTCTCGCCCGAGATCCTCGTGTTCCTGTTCTTCATGATCACGGATCCGAAGACGGTGCCCGCCTCGCAGCCCGCCCGGCGGGCCTTCGGAGCCGCGATCGGCCTCCTGGCGGTGCTGCTGATCGCCCCCCGGACCAGTGAGTTCGCGACCAAGGTCGCGGTCCTGGCGGCGCTCGCCCTGGTGTGCGCGGCGCGACCGGTGATCGAGGTGCTGCTGGCCGCCGAACGGACCCGCCCGGTCGTGGACCGCACCCGCCTCCGGATCCAGGCTGCCGGGCGCGCCGCGGTGGGTGCGAGTGCCGCGGCCGCCGTGGTCGCCTCGGTCGGGCTCGTGTTCGTGGCCGGGATCGCGGTGGGCCCGAGCGTGGGCCAGGCCAGCGGAGGAGCCCCGGCGCTCGGCGCGCTGCCCGAGGTGCAGATCCTGCCGTCCCACGGGGTCGCCACCCGGCTCGACCGGGCCACGGCCGACCAGATCGTGCTGGCCACCCTGGTGTGGGTCGGGGTCCCCGCCGGCGAGATCGACCACGCCGCGGTGTCCCTCGAGCCCGGCGAGGGGCAAGGTCCGCCGGACGCCGTCGCGACGCTGTTCGGGTCACAACCGCTGCGCTTCGAGCGGACCTTCGAGCTCTCCCTCCGCGACGGCGGGTTCGCGGTTCGGCGCGAGCGGGATCCCTCGACGCCGCCGCCGGCCGCCGGCGAGCCCCCCGCCCGCTCGAACCCGGTGGGCTTCGTGGCGCCGCAGCTGCACGACGTCGCCGGCGAGGTGGGCCTGCGGTTCCGCCACGGGGCATTCCGCTTCTCGGGCGGCCCCGGGGACCCCGAGGCGACGATGGGCGGGGGCCTCTGTTGGATCGACTACGACGCCGACGGGTGGCTCGATCTGTTCGTGGTGAACTCGTACGACGAGCGGGACGTCGCCCGCTGGCGGGAGGCGGGCGACCTGCCGCGCAGTGCTCTGTTCCACAACGACGGAGGGACGTTCACCGACGTGAGCCGCGGATCGGGGGCCAACCTCGCGCTCCGCGGCAACGGCTGCGTGGCCGCCGATGTCGACCTGGACGGCCGCATGGACCTCTACGTCACGTCGACCACCTACGACGCGCTGCTGTGGAACCGGGGAGATGGGACCTTCAGCGAGATCGCCCGTCCGGCGGGCATCGCCACCTACGGCTGGCACGCCGGCGCGGCCGTGGGCGACGTGAACGGCGATCGGCTCCCGGACATCGTCGTGACGGGCTACACCGACCCGAACGCGCCGATCCCCGACGCGATCGTCGGGTACCCCACGAACCACCGCGGTGTGCGTGACCTCCTCTATCTCAACCAGGGAACCGACCCGAGCGGGCGGCCGCGCTTCCGCGAGGTGGGCGAACTCGCCGGCCTCGACCCCGGCGAGCCGGAACACGGCCTCGGTGCCGTCGTGACCGACCTGGACGGGGACGGCCGCCTCGATGTGTACGTGGCCAACGACGAAGACCCGAATCGCCTCTACCGGAACCAGCCGTGGCCGGGAGGCGTCGCCGCGGACCCGGCAGGTCTCGGGTTCCGCCTGAGGGAAGAGGCGGCGGGCGCCGGTGTCGCGGACGACAACGCCGGGATGGGAGTCGCCGCGGCCGACTACGACGGCGACGGCCGGACCGACCTGTTCGTCTCCAACTCGCGAGGCCAGGGCCACGCCGTGTACCGGGGGATGCCGGCCGGCTACGCCGACGCCCGGGAGGACTTCGCGGACACCGAGGCGCTCACCGGCTGGGGTGATTCCTGGATCGACCTGGACCTGGACACGGATCTCGACCTCGTCGTCACCAACGGCGACATTCCCGTCACCGACCTGGCCGACGACGCAGAACCGATCCAGGTCCTGGACAACCGATCGACCGGGACCGCGCCGCGATTCACGGATCTGGGGATCCGGGCCGGCGATCAGGATCGCCTGCAGACCAATGGGCGCGGGCTGGCGGCGGCCGACTACGACAACGACGGCGACCTCGACGTCGCCGTCAACTCGATCGGCGGGCCGCTGATCCTGCTCGAGAACACCACCCGCGGCGCCAACTGGCTCGCCGTCCGGCTCCCCGGCTTCCAGCCCGGGGCGCGGGTGACCGCCGTGCTGCCCGACGGGCGCGAGCTGGTCCGCCACGTCCAGGCGGGCGGGAGCTATCTCTCCTCCGAGGACCCCCGCCTGCTGTTCGGGCTCGGCGACGCGCCCCGCGTGCTCACCGTCGAGATCCGGTACCACGACGGCACCCGGGCCCAGCTCGACGACGTCCCGGCGAACCAGCTGGTCGACGCACCCCGCTCCGCCCCCGCTTGATCAGAGCCGGGTCGAGACCCGCAGCCGGCAAGAAGGAGGTATCAAACGAGGTCCCTGCTCCCTCATAAGCGCAGCCAACACATCACGAGGGATGTACGGAGACCACGATGTCGAACATCAGCCCGCCTCAGGCAACAGGGGCGTCCACCCCCGGCTGGTATGCCGACCCGTCCGGCCGTCACGAGGTCCGGTATTGGGACGGAGCCGGCTGGACCTACGAGGTGTCCGATCAAGGCGTCCGCTCGCAGGACGCGGGGTACCGGCCGGGGCACCACGATGCCGCGGCAGACAAGTCCGGGCGATCGGGCGGAGGGTCCGGTGGCGGCTTCTGGACGAGCTTCTCCGGTGTCCTCACGGCCATCGCGGCGGTGACCACGGCGGCGGGTGGCATCTTCTTCGCCACCAACGGGAACCACAACAGCGCCCTACCGGCCAGCGAGCAGAGCCTGATCGCCGCGGTGGACGAAGCCGGCGTCGACGACTTCATCGAGTCGAACCCTGACCCCGCCCCGGGCTACAGCGACTACACGACCGTGAACGACGACAGCGGCCTGATCCGCGTGGACGTGCCGGTCGAGTGGTCCGAGATCGACGGCAGCGCCTATGTGCTCGACGACGGCACCGAGATGCCCGCCGTGACGGTGGCTTCCGACCTCGATGGCTTCTGGGGTTCGTACGCCTCCCCCGGGGTCGAGGTCCGGGCC
>DASRJN010000240.1:0-2720 GCA_035649455.1 Acidimicrobiales bacterium | reverse complement strand
GCTGGGGCACGGTTTCCGCGACCTGGAGCTCGAGGCGGAGATCCTCGCCCAGGTGCAGGCATTCGGCATCGGCGCCCAGTTCGGCGGCAAGTACTTCTGCCACGACGTGCGGGTCATCCGCCTGCCCCGCCACGGCGCCTCCTGCCCGGTGGCCATCGCCGTATCGTGCTCGGCCGACCGGCAGGTGCTGGCCAAGATCACCGCGGACGGCGTGTTCCTGGAGCAGCTGGAGCATGATCCCGCCCACTTCCTCCCCGAGGTCGACGAGGCCGCGCTGGGCTCGGGCGTGGTGCGCATCGACCTGGGCCAGCCCATGGACCGGATCAGGGCCGAGCTGTCCCGCTACCCGGTCAAGACCCGCCTGTCGCTGTCGGGGCCGATGGTGGTGGCCCGCGACATCGCCCACGCCAAGATCAAGGAACGGCTCGACGCGGGCGACCCGATGCCCCGCTACCTGCGCGACCACTGCGTCTACTACGCCGGGCCGGCCAAGACGCCCGAGGGCATGGCGTCGGGCTCGTTCGGCCCCACGACCGCGGGGCGCATGGACGCCTATGTCGACGAGTTCCAGGCCGCGGGCGGCAGCCTGGTCATGCTGGCCAAGGGCAACCGCAGCCGCCGGGTGACCGAGGCCTGCCAGGCCCACGGCGGCTTCTACCTCGGCTCCATCGGCGGTCCGGCCGCCCGCCTGGCCCAGGACTGCATCCGCAAGGTCGAGGTCCTGGAGTACCCCGAGCTGGGCATGGAGGCGGTCTGGCGCATCGAGGTCGAGGACTTCCCCGCCTTCGTGGTGGTCGACGACAAGGGCCACGACTTCTTCGACGAGGTCTCCCGCCCGGTCGACATTCGCCCCACCGCATAGGGACGACCATGGACCTCACAGCCGTCCCAGAGCCGGTCCCGCGCCTGGCGCTGGAGGAGCGCCGGCGGCTGGCCGAATTCCTCCGCCGGCACTGGCCGCGACCCGCGGACCCGCTGGTCAAGGCGCGCTAGCTTGCCGCCATGCGCTTCGGCCTCGCCTTCGCCAACACCGGTCCCTACGCCACGCCGGGCGGTGCGGCCGCCGTCGGCGAAGCGGCCGAGGCGGCCGGGTTCGACTCGCTGTGGACCGTCGAGCACGTGGTGGTGCCCAACCAGTACGCCTCGACGTACCCCTATTCGCCCACCGGCAAGATGCCCGGGGCCGAGGTGTTCGACATCCCCGACCCGCTGGTCTGGCTGGCGTTCGTGGCGGCGCGGACCACGACGATCGGCCTGGCCACCGGCATCCTGATCCTGCCCCAGCGCAACCCGCTGGTGACCGCCAAGGAGGTCGCCACGCTGGACAAGCTGTCCGGAGGCCGGATGATCCTGGGCGTGGGCATCGGCTGGCTGGAGGAGGAGTTCCGCTTCCTCGGCTATGACTTCGCCGACCGGGCCGCCCGCACCGAGGAGTACATCGAGGCGATGCGCACGCTGTGGCGCGACGAGCTGCCCAGCTTCCAGGGCGAGACCGTGCAGTTCACCGAGGCCATCAGCCTGCCCCGCCCCGCCGCGGGGTCGGTCCCCATCGTCATCGGGGGCCACACCCGGGCGTCGGCCCGCCGCGCCGGACGGGTCGGCGACGGCTACTTCCCGGGCAAGGGCGACCTGCCCGTGCTGCTGGACGAGATGCGCAAGGCAGCCGAGGAGGCCGGCCGTGATCCCGACGCCATCGAGGTCACCGCGGGCGGGGCGGAGGTGCTGGCCGGCGGCCAGAAGGCGGTCGACGAGATCGGCCGGCTGACCGAGCTGGGGGTCAGCCGGGTGGCGATCCCGCCGCTGACCTACGACGTCACGGCCATCGGCGACACCCTGGGGCGGTTCGGGGACGACGTCATCGCCCAGTCGTGACCGACCTCACCGCGCCGGCGCGGCACATCGCGGTGGTGGGCGGCTACGACGCCGAGCCGAGCACCCTGGCAGTGGCCGAAGAGATCGGCTCGCTGCTCGCCCAGCGCGGCTGCGTGCTGGTCACCGGCGGCCGGCGGGGCGTGGCCGAGGCCGCCAGCCGCGGCGCGGTGCTGAGCGGAGGCCTCACCGTGGGGATCCTGCCCGGCATCCAGCGATCGGAGGCCAACCCGTACGTGAGGGTGGCAGTGCCGACCGGGCTGGGTGAGACCCGCAACGCCCTGGTGGTGATGGACGCCGACGCCGTGATCGCCCTACCCGGCGCCTACGGAACCCTGTCGGAGATCGCCCACGCCCTCCTGGCCGGGACCCGGGTGGTCACGGTCGGCGACGGCTGGTCGATCCCCGGCTGCGTCGCCGCCAGCAGCGCCGCGGACGCAGTCGACGCGGCCCTCGCCTCCTAGGGCGGGGTGTCCATCTCGCCGGAGACCTACGTTGTCCGGGACGAAGGGAGCGCTGCTCACGCCGCGGCTGCGTCTGGTTCCGATCGGCCCGGCCAACTCCGCCGACCTGTGGCTCGTGCACAACGACGATGCCGTGGTTCCGTGGTACGACGGCTGGCGGCCATCCCGTCAGGAGGCCGCCGACCACGCCCGGAGGATCGCCGAGTCGTGGCGGCTCCACGGCGTGCACAAGTGGATGGCCTACGAGCGCGAGACCGGTCAGGTAGTCGGCCGGGGCGGTCTCTCCAGGACTCCGATCGACGACGACTGGGGCCAGCTCTACGCGTTCTTGCCCGACGAGCCCTGGGTACGCGAGGCGCCCTTCGCCGTCTCCGTGATGCTCGGAAC
>DASRJN010000239.1:0-14858 GCA_035649455.1 Acidimicrobiales bacterium | reverse complement strand
TCAGCCTGCGCTGGATCATGTTGCACATGCTGGAGGAGACGGCCCGCCACAACGGCCATGCCGACCTGCTGCGGGAGAGCATCGACGGCGTCACCGGCGAGTGATGCCCGTCATCTGACACACTGTCAGATATGGGTGAGGAGCAGGGGGCGCTGACGATCCCCGAGGTGGTCGAGCGGGCCGCGGCGCGGTTCGGGAACGCCGAGGGGTTGGTCGACGGAGACCGGCGGATGAGCTTCGCCGAGCTGGCGGAGGCGGCCGACGCCGCGGCCCGGGCCTTCGTGGCCGCGGGGATCGAGCCCGGCGACCGGGTGGCGCTGTGGGCGCCCAACTCGGCCGACTGGGTCGTCGCCGCGCTCGGAGCCTTCCGGGCCGGAGCCGTCGTGGTCACCGTGAACACGCGGTTCAAGGGCCAGGAGGCCGCTCACGTCATCGGCACGGCCGGGGCCCGGATGCTGCTGACGGTGACCGACTTCCTCGACACCGACTACATCGCCCTGCTGGCCGGGGCGGGCGTGCCCGACTGCCTGGAACGCACGGTGGTGCTGGCCGGGCCGGTGCCGCCGGGGGCTACCGGGTGGGACGACTTCCTGGCGGCCGGGGCCGGCATCGACCCGGCCGAGACTGCGGCGCGGGCCGCGGCCCTCGTCCCCGACGACGTGAGCACCATCATCTTCACGTCGGGCACCACCGGGAAGCCCAAGGGGGCGATGCTGCGCCATGGGGCCTCGGTGCGGGCCTTCACCGACTGGTGCGGCGTGGTGGGCCTGCAGGAGGGCGACCGCTACCTCATCGTCAACCCGTTCTTCCACACCTTCGGGCTGAACGCCGGCATCGTCGCCTGCCTCATCTCCGGGGCCACCATCGTCCCCCACCCCGTGTTCGACGTGCCCAGCGTGATGCGCCGGGTCGACGAGGAGCACATCACCATGCTCCCGGGCGCGCCGGCCATCTACCAGACCATCCTGGACCACCCTGACCTCGCCGACTACGACTTGTCCACCCTGCGGCTGGCGGTCACCGGCGCGGCCACGGTGCCGGTCGAGATGATCCGGCGCATGCGCTCCGAGCTCACCTTCCGCACCATCGTGACCGGCTACGGGCTCACCGAGTCGACCGGCATCGCCACCATGTGCCGCCACACCGACGACCCCGAGACCATCGCCCGCACGGCGGGCCGGCCCATCCCCGACGTCGCGGTGCGGGTGGTGGACGGCGACGGCAAGGAGCTGCCCGCGGGCGAGCCCGGCGAGGTGCTCGTGCGGGGCTACAACCTCATGGCCGGCTACTTCGGGGACCCCGGAGCCACCGCCGAGGCCATCGACGCCGGCGGCTGGTTGCACACCGGCGACGTCGGCGTGTTCGACGAGGGCGGCAACCTCACCATCACCGACCGCATCAAGGACATGTTCGTGGTCGGAGGGTTCAACGCCTACCCGGCCGAGATCGAGAACGTGATGATGACCCACCCG
This sequence comes from Acidimicrobiales bacterium, assembly GCA_035649455.1. Taxonomy (GTDB): domain Bacteria; phylum Actinomycetota; class Acidimicrobiia; order Acidimicrobiales; family VFJN01; genus ZC4RG19. The sequence goes on along the minus strand of DASRJN010000239.1, from coordinate 13,386 downwards.
ACGGTCGGGCAGGTGGCGGTCATCGGCGTGCCCGACGCCCGCCTCGGCGAAGTGGGCCGCGCGTACGTCGTGCCGAGGGCCGGCGCCACCGTGGACGAGGCCGAGCTGCTCGCCTGGTGCCGCGAGGCGATGGCCAACTACAAGGCACCCCGCAGCGTGGCGGTGGTGGACGCGCTGCCGCTCAACGCCACTGGCAAGGTGCTCAAGTACGTGCTGCGATCCCAGGCCGCCGCCGGGACCTGACCCGTGCCCCGGTATAGGCCGCGGCGCCCGCCGCCAGCAGCGGAGCGACCCGGGTGGCCACCCGGGTGGTCGAGATCCAGCGCCGCATCTTGGCCGTGTCGTTGAGCCGGGGGAAGGGCTGGGACGGCCGGGGCACGTCCAGGAAGCCGCACAGCGGTTCCCACCCTTCGGCCACGTCGAACACCAGCAGGCGCTCGGGCGGGAGCGTGGCCTTGACCTGCGCGATGTGGTCCTCGAACACCCCGATGGCGTGGTCCCGGTCCTCGAAGCGCTCGTCGAACAGCCCCTCCCAGATGAGCCGGTCGGTCAGCTCGAGGTACTGGCGTGTGGGGGCCAGCACCCGGGGGACCCAGGCGGGGAGCATGGTGCGGGCCGGGTACACGGTGGCGTTCATGCTGTCCCACCACTTGCCCGGGTCGCGCACGCTCAGCACCACCTTGGCGTCCGGGTAGTGGGCCGCGAGGTCGCGCCAGGCACACGACACCGGGAAGTCGACCCCGGCGCCATAGCCCGCGAACAGGTCGTCCCAGTCGGTGGTGCCGGTGGTGGCGTAGCGGTGCCAGCGGTGCACGTGAGACCAGTGCCGCAGCAGGTCCTCGCCGTGGTAGGTGGGGCCGAACCCGAGGTCGTCGAGGGCCCGGCGCAACGACAGGGTGCCGGTGCGGCCGAAGCCGGCCCCGATGACCCGCAGCCCGGTCACCGCGGGACCGGCTGGAAGGCCTGGCGGAACTGCTCGGCGGTGCCCTGCTGGGCGGCCCACTGGTCCTCGGGGGCGGTGAACAGCAGGGCATAGCCCCGGCCCCCGGTCACGAACCCCAGGTTGGCGGCGTGGATGGGCGGGCTCGACCCGTAGCTGAACTCCCACAGCGCGGCGTTGTAGTCGCGGTAGGTGGTGGGCGCGATGCCCAGCTCCTGGTAGTTGTCGTGGTTGCGGGCGAAGCCGGCAGCCAGGTCGCGCCAGGCCTGGGCGGGATCGGCTCCCGGCGTGTCGGTCCAGTCGACCCGCAGCTTGGCCCCGGTGGCCGGGTCGCGGAAGTCGGTGAGCGAGGGGCCGGCGGGGACGACCTCCCAGCTCGTGGGGTAGGCGATGCGGAAGCGACCGCGCGGATCCTCGTACGCGGTCCAGCCCGCGGGGACGCCCGCGGCCGCAGCCGGCGCCGTGGTCGACGTGGCGGGAGCCGTGGTGGACGTCGTGGCCTCGGGCTCGGCGGTGGTCGGCGTCGTGGCGGACTCGTTCGAGGCCTCGGTGGTCGCCGGCGGCGCGGCGGCGCCATTGCCGCCACCGTCGTCCCGGGTCAGGGCGCCGACCGCGGCCACGCCGAGCAGCAGCACGAGGGCCGCGCCCACCAGCAGCAACAGGCGCGACCGGGCCGGCCACCCGGACCGCGGGGTGGCCGCCGCTGCCGGGACGTCGGGCCTGCTGGCCAGGATGACCGCGGTGGTGCCCGAAGCCGCGCCCGCGCGTGCCCCGCCGCCCGAGCGGGCCGCCCGGTTCAGCGCCGCCCGGACCTCGCTGGGGGTGGCGCGGTTGCCCGGGTCCTTGGTCAGCAGCCGGGACATGATCACGGTGAGCGGGCCGGCGTTGTGGACGAGCCGCGGGGCGCCGTGGACCACCGCCGAGGCCGTGGCCAACGCCGAGTCGCCCTGGAACGGCGGCTCGCCTTCGGTGGCGAAGTACAGCAGGGCCCCGAGCGCCCACAGGTCGGTGGCCGGGCCCACCAGATCGCCCCGGGCCTGCTCGGGCGACATGTAAGAGGGCGAGCCCACGATCAGCCCCGTGGCCGTCAGCCGGGAGTCGTCGCGGATGGTCGCCACCCCGAAGTCGGTCAGCTTGGCCCGGTCGCTCGAGCTGACGAGCACGTTGGCCGGCTTCACGTCGCGGTGCACGATCCCCACGGCGTGGGCGGCCTCCAGGGCGGCGAGCACGTCGAGGCCCACGTGGGCGGCGCGCGAGTGGCTCAGCGGCCCGCCTTCCGCCACGATCTGGGCCAGGCTGGGCGCCTCGACCAGCTCCATGACCAGCCAGATCGAGCCGTCCTCCTCCACGACGTCGTACACGGTGACGACGCTGGGATTGTTGAGCCGGGCCGCGGCCTGCGCCTCCCGCACGGCGCGCGTGCGGACCCGCTCGGCGTCCTCCTGGCCGGCGGCGAGCTCGACCTGCTTGACCGCGACCGGGCGTTGCAGGCGCATGTCGGTGGCCCGGTAGACGGTGGAGCGGCCCTTGCCCAGCGGCTCGCCGAGCTCGTAGCGGCCGGCGAGGCGCGCCTTGGCGGGCGCTGCCGCGGTCTCCGGTGGTGTGTGCGGCTGCGCGTCCATGCGAGACCTCCTCCAGCTCCCGCGGACTGCCCAGTATGGCGGGCGCTCAAGCCCGAAATGCCATCTCTATGAGGTCGTGCAGGTCGGCGAGGGGAAAGGCCTCGCCCGGGTCGGGATCGTCGGACAGGACGGCGGGGTCGCTGGCCTGATACGACGCCACGATGCCCGTCAGCAACCGGGCCAGCACGCTGGGCTCGCCGGCCCGGATCTCGCCGGCCGCCTGCCCTCGGGCGAACGTGTCGGCCTCGAGCGCCTGCCATTCGCGGTAGCTGGCCGTGAGCTCGGGATCGATGGATCGCTCCACCCACATGGTGGTGGCGTTGGCGTAGCGCAGGTAGAGCCGCCCGAAGCGGGGGAACTCCCGGAAGAACCCGACCTGCACGTCGACCAGCCGGTGAAGCTGGTCGAGCGCCCGCCCGTGCCGCGGGTCGAGGGCGGCGCGGAGGGCGGGCCCGAACTGCGCGCTGCGGCGCACGAAGATCTGGCGGAAGAGGTCGTCCTTGTTGACGAAGAACGAGTACACCGAGCCGACCGAGAACTCCGCCGCCTCGGCCACCTCCTTGAGGCTCGCTTCGTGGAAGCCCTTGCGGCCGAAGACCTCCTCGGCCGCGTCGAGCAGCTGGTTGCGACCCAGGTCCTGGCGCTGCAGTCGCCGCTGCTCCCGCTGGCCGGTCCCCGCGCTCTGCGCCACCTGAGCAATTCTACGTGTGCTGACAGGTCGGTAAGTTGACACCTCGCTAAGTAGCGACGAATTGACAGATAGTGTCGCGACGTCCATGCTGCGAGCTAAGGGGGGCGGACCTCGGGCCGGAGGAGGTCGTCGGATGAAGGTTGCTCACCGGGTAGCCGTGGGAGCGCTCTCGCTGACGTTCTCGCTTGCTGCCGTGACCGCCGCTACCAACCCGGCCGACGCGGCCCCCGGGTGCTCCGTCAGCTACCAGGCCTCGCCCTGGACCGAGTCGCCCGGCGTGGGTGGGTTCACCGCCCACATCACCATCACCAACACCGGCGACCCCATCTCCGGCTGGACGCTGGCGTTCACGCTGCCCGCGGGGCAGAGCTTCACCCAGGGTTGGTCGGCCACTTGGAGCGGGACCAACGCGCTGACCGCCCGCAACCTCGATTGGAACGCCAACCTGGCCACCGGCGGCACCGCGACCATCGGGTTCAACGGCCGCTGGACCGGCGCGTACTCCAGCCCCACCGCGTTCACCCTCAACGGCACCGCCTGTGGCGGAGGCGGGGGCGGCAACCAGGCGCCCACGGTCAACCTGACCAGCCCGACCGCCGGCCAGTCCTTCGCGGCCGGAGCCGCCGTCCCGCTCGCCGCCAACGCCTCCGACCCCGACGGCACCATCAACCGGGTCGAGTTCCTCGTCGACGGCAACGTGGTCGCCACCGACACCACCTCGCCGTACAGCGCCGGCGCCCCCGGCCTCACCGCCGGGAACCACACGGCGGCCGCCCGCGCCTTCGACAACGGCAACCCCGCGCTCAGCACCACCTCGGGGAACGTGACCTTCATGGTCCAGGGCGGCGGCGGCAACCAGGCCCCGGTCGTGAACCTGACCAGCCCGACCGCCGGCCAGTCCTTCGCCGCCGGAGCTGCGGTCCCGCTCGCCGCCAACGCGTCGGATCCCGACGGCACCGTCAACCGGGTCGAGTTCCTGGTCGACGGCAACCTCGTCGGCACCGACACCACCTCGCCCTACACCGCCAGCTCCACCGGGCTGACCGCCGGCAGCCACACGGCCACCGCGCGCGCCTTCGACAACGCGAGCCCCGCGGCCAGCACCACCTCGGCGGGCGTGGCGTTCATGGTCCAGGGCGGCGGCGGCAACGGCAAGGTCGACAACCCCTTCGCCGGCGCCACCGGCTACGTCAACCCGCTGTGGCAGGCCCAGGTGAACCAGCTGGCCGACTCCACCGGCGGCACGCTCGGCGCCCAGATGCGGGTGGTGGGCCGGTCCTCGACCGCGGTGTGGATGGACCGCATCGCGGCCATCGACCCGCCCAACAACGCGCCCGGACTGGTCGAGCACCTCGACGGCGCCGTGGCCCAGGACAGCGCCAACGGCGCCGCTCCCGTCGCCATCCAGATCGTGGTCTACGACCTGCCCAACCGGGACTGCGCCGCGCTGGCCTCCAACGGCGAGCTGCTGATCGCCCAGAACGGCCTGGCCCGCTACCGCACCGAGTACATCGACCCGATCCGCTCGATCGTGGGCCGGGCCGCGTACGCCAACCTGCGGGTCGTGCTCATCATCGAACCGGACTCGCTGCCCAACCTCGTCACCAACGTGAGCGGGGCCCAGGCGTCGCCGCGCTGCATCGAGGCCCAGCAGAGCGGCGCCTACCGCGACGGCGTGCGCTACGCGGTGAGCCAGCTCAGCTCCCTGTCCAACACCTATCTGTACCTCGACATCGCCCACTCGGGCTGGCTGGGCTGGCCCAACAACTTCGACGGCGCCCTCAACGTGTTCGATCAGGTGCTGGCGGCCGGCCAGGGCGGCCCGGGCTACGACAAGATCCACGGGTTCATCACCAACACGGCCAACTACACCCCGCTCGACGAGGTGTTCATGCCCAACCCGAACCTGCAGGTGGGCAACGGCCAGCTGCTGTCGTCGACCTTCTACGAGTTCAACCCCCGCTTCGACGAGCGGGACTTCGCCACCAACCTGCAGGCCGCGTTCGTGGCGCGGGGCTGCACCGGCTGCGGGATGCTGATCGACACGTCGCGCAACGGCTGGGGCGGAGCGGCGCGGCCCACCGCGGTGTCGACGTCGACCGACCTCAACACCTACGTGAGCCAATCCAAGATCGACCGGCGCCCCCACCGCGGCGGCTGGTGCAACCAGGCCGGCGCCGGGCTGGGCATCCGGCCGACGGCCAACACGGGCACGCCCGGCATCGACGCCTACGTGTGGGTGAAGCCGCCGGGCGAGTCGGACGGCGTGTCCCAGGCCGGCATCGTCGATCCCGACGACCCGGCCAAGGGCTTCGATGCCATGTGCGACCCGAACGCGCAGAACCGGTACAACACCGCGTTCCCCACCAACGCGCTGGCGGGGGCGCCGCATGCCGGGCGCTGGTTCCCGGGCCAGTTCACCATGCTCGTGCAGAACGCGTTCCCGGCGGTGCCCACCGCCTGACGACTGACCGGGGCGGGTGCACCACCCCGCAGTACGCTCGTCGCCGTTCGTGGGCCGAGCCGGGGGGGCGCCGCGTGAGCCTGCTGTTGCGAGATGTCGTCGTAGAGGGGCGCCTCGTCGACGTACGGATGAGCGGCGGCAAGATCGCGGCCATAGATCGCCCCATCGACCCCCAGCTGGGCGACGACATCGTGGACGGCGGCCGCGGCGCGCTGTTGCCCGGCCTCCACGACCATCACATCCACCTCGTGGCCCTGGCCGCCGCCGAGCGGTCGCCGTTCGTGGGGCCGCCCGCGGTCAACGACGACGACCAGTTCACCACCGCCCTCCGCCAGGCCGACACCAAGCTGGGCCAGGGCGAATGGCTGCGGGCCATCGGCTACCACGAGTCGGTGTCCGGCCCGCTGGACCGCTGGCGGCTGGACGCGCTGGTGGCAGCCCGGCCGGTGCGGGTCCAGCACCGCTCCGGGGCCGAGTGGGTGCTCAACAGCCGGGCGCTGGACGTGGTCGGCCTCGACGGGGGCGAGCCCCACGACGACCGGCCGGGGGTGGAGCGGGACGACGCGGGGCGGCTGACCGGCCGGCTGCGCGGCCTCGACCACTGGCTGAGGGACCGGCTGCCCCCACCTCAGGCTCCCGACCTGGCCCCGGTGGGCCGGCGCCTGTCCCGCTACGGCGTGACGGGTGTGACGGACGCGACGCCGGTGATGAGCACGGACGACCTGGCCCCGCTGGCCGCGGCCGTTGCCACCGGCGATCTCCCGCAGCGGATCACGGTCACGGGCGGGCCGCGGCTGAGCGCGGTAGCGCCCCCGGCCCCGCTGGCCCGGGGCCCGGTGAAGCTGATCGTGGCCGACTACGCCCCGCCTACGCTCGCCGAACTGGTGCGCTGGATCGGCGTGGCCCACGAGGCCGGCCGGCCGGTGGCGATCCATTGCGTGACGCGGCCGGGGCTGGCGCTGGCCCTGGCGGCCTGGGACGAGGCGGGCGTGCTGGCCGGCGACCGGATCGAGCACGGCTCGCTCGTGCCGCCCGACCTGCGATCGCGCGTGGCGACGCACGGCCTCGTGGTGGTCACGCAGCCGGGCTTCGTGCTGGAGCGGGGTGACCGCTACCTGAGCGAGGTGCACCCTGGCGACCTCCCCCACCTGTACCCGTGCCGCAGCCTGATCGAAGCCGGCATCCCCGTGGGCGGCAGCACCGACGCCCCCTTCGGCCACCCCGACCCCTGGCGGGCCATCGCCACCGCCATCGAGCGCCGCACGGTCGACGGCGCCCCGCTGGGCCTCCGGGAGGCCGTCGCCCCCGAGCGAGCCCTGGCCTTGTTCCTCACCGCGCCCGACGCCCCCGGCGGGATGCTGCGCCGGGTCACCGTGGGTGCCCCCGCCGACCTGTGCCTGCTCGACGCCCCCCTGTCCCGCGTGCTGGAGGAGCCGTCGTCGTCACATGTGGCGCTGACTCTTCATGAAGGGGTCATCGGCCCGCGGAACTGACGTTCGGATCGACCGCTACGCCGCTTCACCGCCGCGCTGTACGGCTATGCGACCGGCGGCCGACGGGGCCATTCGCCCTCGCCGACCTGGAGGCTGGGTTCAAGCCCAGGCGGAAGAGGCGGCGGCGCCGCTAGTTGACCTGGCGGTCGGTGCCCTCCCAGTAGCGGGCGCGCAGGGTCTTCTTGTCGGGCTTGCCCAGCGGGCTGAGCGGGATCTCGTCCGCGAAGTCGACCGACTTGGGGGCGTGGATCGAGCCCTTGGCCTGCTTGACCGCCTCGATCAGCTCGCCGGCTTCGACCGAGGCGCCGGGGCGCAGCACGACGACCGCTTTGACCGCCTCGCCCCAGCGGTCGTCGGGGACGCCGATCACGGCCACGTTGGCCACCGCCGGATGGGCGGAGATCACGTCCTCCACCTCGCGGGGGAACACGTTGAACCCGCCGCTCACGATCATGTCCTTCTTGCGGTCGACGATGGTGTAGAAGCCGTGCTCGTCCTCGCGCGCGATGTCGCCGGTGTGCAGCCAGCCGCCGGCCAGGGCCTCGGCCGTCTGCTCGGGCTTGTTCCAGTAGCCCCGCATGACCAGCGGGCCCCGCACGCAGATCTCACCCGGCTCGCCCTGCGGCACCTCGTTCAGGTCGTCGTCCAGCAGCCGCACGTGCACCCACGGGACCGGCCGGCCGCAGGTGGCGAGGCGGTCGAGGTCGTCGATGTCGTGCTCGTCCTTGCGCAGAACGCAGAGGGTCATCGGCCCCTCGGCCTGGCCGTAGTACTGGAAGAAGATGGGCCCCAGCTTCTGGATGGCCTCTCGCAAGCGGGTGGGCGACATGGCCGCGGCGCCGTAGTACACGGTCTCCAGGCTGGACAGGTCGCGGGTGGCGAAGTCCGGGTGGTCCATCAGCATGTAGAGCATGGTCGGCACGACCATGGTGGCGGTGATCCGCTCGCGCTCGATGGTCTCCAGCACCAGGCCGGGCTCGAAGTAGGGCACCACCACCAGCGAGCCGCCCAGCAGCAGCACGGGCACGAAGAAGGCCGCGCCCGCGTGGCTGAGCGGGGTGCACATCAGGAACCGGGGCTCCCGGGGCCACTCCCACTCGGTCATCTGGATCTGGGTCATGGTGGCGCCCGACCGGTAGCTGCCCATCACGCCCTTGGGCTTCCCGGTGGTCCCCCCGGTGTAGGCGAGGCCGGGGACGTCGTCGGCCGCCACGTCGGGCGCGCGCAGCGGCCGGGGCTCGAACCCCGCGGCCAGCGCGATGTAGTCGACTGCGCCGTCCACCTCGCTGGGGCCGAACGCGAGCAGGTTCTTGAGCCCGGGGACCCGCTCGGCCAGCGCCGCCGCCCGCTCGCCGAAGTATCCGGGGTCGTAGACCAGGGTCTCGATGCCCGCGTCCTCGAGCACGTAGGCGTGGTCGTCGAGCGAGCCCATGGGGTGCAGCGGCGTCGTCCGGCAGCCGGACAGCATGCCCGCGCCCATGTTGAACAGGACCTCGGGCCGGTTGAGCGCCAGCACCGCCACCGGGCTGCCCTTGCCGAGCCCCTTGGACTCCAGCGCCTGCACGTAGCGGCTGATCTCGTCCCGGACCTGGCGCGCGGTCAGCACCGTGTCGCCCAGGTACACCGCGGGCTTGTCGAGGTTGCGGTTCAGCGCCGCGATCAGCAGGTCGGGCATGAGCGGCTGCTGGTGCAGCGCGGCTGGGTGCGCGGATGCATCGACGACGGCCACGTGGGCTCCTCCCCTCGGCCCGGACCGCAGGCCCGGATCTGACGGACCGTCAGGTTAGCGTTTCGTCGGCCGCGGGGGCGCCGTCGCCGTTGTGGAGGGCCGTCACCAGCCGGTCGATGTGGGCCTGGTCCTCCACCAGCTGGCGCAGCAGCCAGAAGCGCAGGAAGCGCGCCAGCGAGTAGCGCAGGAAGACCGCGGCGCCCACCACCGCCAGGGCCAGCATCGCCACCGCCAGGATGCCCAGCGAGCTGATGTCGCGGGGGTCGGACTTGCCGAGCGAGAGCTGGTAGGCGACGAACGCCATCACCACGCCGGCGCCCATGGCCACCGCCCCCAGGGTCTGCCACAGCCCGTCGCGCGACGGCTTCCGGCTCACGGTGATCTGGGCCGCGTCGGCCTTCAGGCGCTCCATGCGATCGTTCATGGCCTGCTCCTCATCCCCCCAGGTATGCACTCGACAGCTCGGACCCCAACTCGGAGGGCGGCCCGGCCCTGGTGATCTCGCCGTTCACCATGATGGCCGCGCGGTCGGCGATGCCGAGCACGGCCTGGGCGAACTGCTCCACCACCAGGATCGAGATGCCCTCGCGCGCCACCTGGGCCACGATCTCGTACAGCCGCTGGACCACGATGGGCGCCAGCCCCATCGACAGCTCGTCCAGCAGCAGCACCGCCGGGTCGGTGACCAGCGCCCGGGCCAGTGCCAGCATCTGCTGCTCGCCGCCCGACAGGGTCCCGGCCAGCTGCGTCCGGCGCTCGCCCAGCAGCGGGAAGCGCTCGAACGCGGTCGCCTCCACCCCCGACAGGCCCCCGGTCACGCCCGCCACCTGCGTGGCCATCCACAGGTTCTCCCGCACCGTGAGGTTGGCGAACACGCCGCGGCCCTCGGGGATGGTGCACACCCCTATGCGGGCCAGGTCGTGGGCGGCCGCCCCGGTCACGTCGTGGCCCGCCACCCGCACCGACCCCGCGGTGGGCGCCAGCAGCCCCGCCGCCACCTTCACCGCGGTGGACTTGCCCGCCCCGTTCGCCCCCAGCAGCGCCACCACCGCGCCCTCGGGCACCACCAGGTCGATGCCGTGCAGGACCTCGATCCCGCCGTAGGCCGCGTGCACCCGGCACAGCTCGAGCGCGGGCTCACTCATCCCACGCCCTCCGGCGTGCCCAGGTAGGCCTCGATCACCGCGGGATCGGCCCGCACCTGGTCCGGGGGGCCCACGGCGATGGTGCGGCCGTAGTCGAGCACGTGCACCGTCTCGCACACGTCCATGACCAGCGACATGTCGTGCTCCACCAGGCAGATGGCCAGCCCCCCGGCCGCCAGCCGGCGCAGCAGCCCGCCGAACGCCACGGTCTCGGCCTCGGTCTGCCCCGCGGCCGGCTCGTCCAGCAGCAGCGCGGTCGGCCTGGTCATGAGCGCCCGGGCCAGCTCGACCACCCGGGCCTGACCGGTGGGGATCTCGGAGACCTCCCGGTCGGCGATGGCACCCAGCCCGGTGAGCTCGATGATCCGGTCGGCCTCGGCCGCGCTGTCGCTCCCCCGGTGCCACCGGCGGCCCCAGCGGTTGCGGATGTCGCCGCCGACCCGCACGTTGTCGCGCACGGTCAGCGAGGTGAACAGCTCCAGCCGCTGGAAGGTGCGGGCCAGCCCGTGGCGCGCCCGGCGGTGGGGCGCGGCGCGGGTGATGTCCCACCCGTCCAGCACCACCTGGCCGGACTGGGGCCGCTGCAGCCCGCACACCACGTTGAACAGCGTCGTCTTGCCGGCCCCGTTGGGCCCGATGAGCCCGGTCACCGAGCCCCGCTCGACCTCCACGCTGGTGTTGGAGAGCGCGGCCTTGCCACCGAACCGGACCGACACGCCGCGCGCCTCCAGGTGCGCCACGTCAGGCCTCCCGCCCTGCCACTTGCGCCACGGGCGTCCGACCGTCCGGCAGGCCGAGGGCGGCGTCGAGCGCGACCCGGTCGTCGTCGGTGTAGGGGCGGGCCAGGCCCACCAGCTCCAGGGGCACGTCCTCGCCCGCGGCTTCCGCCTCCGCCTCGGGCGCCGGGGCGAAGCGCTTGGCCAGCAGCGGCATGGCCAGCGCGACCGCCACGATCACCACGATCAGCCACCAGTTGCTGATGGTCTCGTTCAGCGCCAGCAGGTACGCGACGCCGATGGTGGCGAGGCCGCCCACCAGCACGGGGCGGGCCCGGCGCAGCGGGACCCACTCCTCCAGGACCCGCTCGACCGCCCCGGTGGGGTTGCGCCCCACGCTGACGCCCAGCAGCGCGGGCGTCACGGTGGTCAGCCGGGCCAGGAAGTCGAAGAAGCCGTCGAGGTCCGGGTAGTCGGCGCCCAGCTTGGCGAACGTGTTCTGCAGGGCCAGGAACAGCACGCCGAACAGGATCCCGCCCACCAGGGCGCCGCTCACGTAGCCGATCCCGCCCACCACCGTCAGCATGAGCAGCGACAGGCTGAGGAAGATGTCGTAGCGGTCGATGTTGGCCGAGCCGATCTGGGCAGTCATGAGTGCCCCGCCCACTCCGGCGATGGCGGCCGACAGCATGAACACCGACAGCTTGAGCGATAGCGGGCTCTGGCCGAGTGTGGCCGAGGCGGCCGGGCTGTCCCGCAGCGCGGTCAGCCGGCGGCCATAGGCGCTGCGGCGTAGGGCCACCAGGCCCACGCCTGCCACCGCGAACAGCACGGTCACCGCCATGAGGAACGTGCCCGGCGCGGCCAGGTCCACCGGGCCGACCGCGGGCCGCGGGACGCCCAGGTTGCCGCCCGGGAAGATGGTGAAGCGGGTGTGGATCAGCGGCAGCTTCCGCTCGCTGATCTCCCGCAGCACCATGTTGGACACGAACACCCCGAACGCCATGGTCGACAGGGCCAGGTACAGGCCGCGCAGCCGCAGCGATGGCAGCGCGACGAGGGCACCCACCAGGGCGCACACCACTGCGGCCAGCACGTAGCCGCCCAAGGTGCTGCGGGCGTCCCGGCCGCTGCCGCTGATGCCCCAGTGGTGGACCACGACCGCACCGATGGCGCCGAACGACAGCACGGCCAGGTTGATCTCGCCCGCGTAGCCGGTGAGCAGCACCAGGGACAGGGCGATCAAGGCCGCGCACATGGCGAAGCCCAGGTCGTTGATCGCGGTCGGCGCCAGCAGCGCCCGCAGCAGCCACATACCTGCCACCAGGGCCACCGCCGCCACCACTGCGTTGCGCATGCTGGGCATGCGGAAGCGCTCGCGGGTGCGGGCCACGGTGGCACCGCGCAGCCGGTCCTGGGGCAGGAACAGCAGCACGAGGAACAGGGCGATCATGGGCAGCGAGGCCCGGAAGTTCCCGGTCCAGGTCCATTTGTCGGCCGGGAAGTAGCCGATGACGTAGCTCGCGGCCAGCCCCAGGACCAGCGCCCCGATGAAGGTGCGGGGCACGCTGCGCAGGCGCCCGAACATGGCAGCGGCGAAGGCGTCGATCACCAGCAGCGTGAGGGCGTTGGCGCTCATGGCCGAGCCGATGATCGGGGTGATGAGCACGCCCGCCAGTGCGGCCAGGAACGCCCCCAGCGCCCACGAGGCCGTGGCCACCCGCTCGGGCCGGCCGGCGTTGAGCTCCAGCAGGTCCGGGTCGTCCACGACCGCTCGCATGGCCACGCCGGTGCGGGTCCGGTAGAACCCGAGCCGTAGCCCCACCGCCACCAGCACCGCGATGATCAGCGCCGCCACCTCGTGCCACGTCAGGTTCACCCCGAAGACGTCGACCAGCTTGGAGGGGCCGAAGAACTTGAGGAACAGCCGGGGGGTCGACGGCGTCGGGTCCCACACCCAGACGCTGAGGGCCAGGAACCCCAGCATCACGCTGACCGGCACGATGATGCGGGTGACCTCGGCGGTCCCCCGCAACCCCCGCATCACCACCGCGTAGAGCACCGCCCCCAGGGCCGGCGCCAGGACGCCGAGCACCACCACCAGGGCGACGGGCGCGGGCCAGTGCCAGCCGAAGCGGAGCTGCCAGTAGCTGAAGGCCGCCAGCATGGCGATCGCGCCGTGGGCGAAGTTGAAGATGCCGGAGGTGGTGTAGGTGACGACCAGGCCCGCGGCTGCGATGCCGTAGACGCCCCCGATGACGAGGCCGAGGACCGTGTACTGGAGGAAGCTGGCCACTACGTCGCGCCCGTCATCCCTGGGCCGTCACCGGATCAGGGGGCGAACTGGGTCGAGATCCGGTTGCTGTCCAGCTGGGCCTGGTCCACCACCGGGCCCGACAGCTCGAAGTCGCCGTCGGGGTCGCAAGCGAAGGTTCCCGCCTCCTCGGGGAAGACCTGCTTCCACGTGTCGCCGTCCATCTGCAGCAGCAGCGAGCACTCGGGCGGCAGGTTCTCGCCCGGGTTGGACTCGGCGTGCATGCCGCCGCCGTCCCAGCTGGTGATCTTGGCCAGCTCGTCCAGCACGCA